>CAYGUZ010000356.1:0-2631 GCA_964353215.1 uncultured Flavobacteriaceae bacterium | reverse complement strand
GTTTTTTATAGATTTTAATCAATAGCATCATACAAATTAACTGTCTGGTCGAGCGGAGCCGAGACCTAATCTCTAATGTAACATAAGCTTATGTTAGATGTGTATATTCAAACGAACGACCTTGTTTTATCGAACCACCTTGATCCATTGTCCTTTATTTCTGGCATAACTCGTATTATCATACATAGCCTCTACTTGGGTTCCAGGTAAATAATAATTACCTAAGAAGGAAGCGTTCAATTTTACAACAAATGTTTTGCTCTTTTTTGCTCCTAATCCGAAATAGAAATTGGTGCGGTCATCTCGAGTATCAATATAATCTGCCTTGCTAGAGTTGTTACCCGACCCATCAACATAAGAGGTGTTTACAATTTCCCAACCGCTGGGTACAATTTGAGTTAATGCCAGATTTTCATAACTATCATTGGTAGTATTAAAAACACTTACTTGCGCCTGCAGTTCCGTGCCTTGGCGTAACTCGGTGACGTCAATCGGCTTACCGGATGCATCTAAATAACTTACCTTGATATTAAGTTTAGCTTGTTGCGCTAATTCTTGACCAACAGGAAGTTTTTCACTTTGGGTCAAGGTGGCATAAATCACATTATTTTGATTGTTTTTTACCGATAGCTGCCCTTCTTTAGAAGAAATTACGATTGAACGTTGGGCAATTGCCCTATCGGTCTTGACCGTGTTTTCTTTTCCGTTGTTGGTAAACGTGATATCAATGGCTTTTCCGCCATTCTTGCCTACCATTTTAGCCATTGCCAGCAATGCATAAGAAGTTTCTTGAGTGCTGTACCATCT
Source organism: uncultured Flavobacteriaceae bacterium (assembly GCA_964353215.1). Lineage (GTDB taxonomy): Bacteria > Bacteroidota > Bacteroidia > Flavobacteriales > Flavobacteriaceae > Croceitalea. The sequence continues at coordinate 1,824 of CAYGUZ010000356.1, read as the reverse complement.
TTGAGATGAAAGATTTTTAGCCAAAGAAATTGCTAAATCGCGTTGTTGGCCATCTCCAAGAATAACCATGGTTTCTAGAGCCATGGCACGATTTCTAAATACCGACCCATAAGTTCTATAATCATAGTTGTTGGGTTTAAAATTAATGTTGGCGACCTTGGTCAATTGTTGGGCAACTTCTTTTTTGCCTACGAGGGCATAAGCGGCTGCCAAACGCCATTTAGCCTCGTTACTCAGATTTTTAGTTTCGCGTAATCTATTCATCGCGGCGAGTTCGGGTTGTTTGGCCAACGCCAAGGTATAAAGGCGATACGCTTGTGAAATATCGTCATTATAACTTGAGGTTTTGTTGCTCCATTGTTTAGAGGCATTTTTTTGATACCGTAACCAATTGCTTAAGAAAGTCAATGGCAATTGATATCCTTTTTGTTTTGCCTCCAATAAAAAATGCCCGGCATAAGAACTTCCCCAATCATCTGCATAGCCATATCCTGGCCAGTAGCTAAGCCCACCGTTCGGGGCTTGAAAATCACTTAATCTTTTAATGGCACTTTTTATATTTTTCTCTATTTCTTTTTTCTTGTCAAAAGTAATATCCATGACATCTGCTAAAAACAACTGCGGAAATGCGGCTGAAGTAGTCTGTTCTACGCAACCATGGGGGTAACGAACCAAATATTCCATTCGTTTCGAAAAATCCATTGGAGGTAAGGTCGAAAATTCGATAAAAGCCGAATTGGTGCCCGACGTTCCAAAAGTAGAAAAATCAATAGTTTGGGTTTCATTCTCACCTATGGTATATAATGAACTTTTCGTAGTTATCGGGTTCGGATTTTCAACATTGATTTCCGTTTCACTTGAAGCACTTTCGCCAGCACTCGAAGCGGTCACTTTTATAGTCTGAAAAGATTTTGTCGGATTTACTTTAAACTCAAAATTTACAATTTGCTCGCCGATAGCATTAAAACTGATGCTCTTTGAAGTAGCACCGATAGGCGCTAATGCCTTGCCTGCATCAATATTGACCTTTACGTTTTTTACTTTTTTCTCCATAGCAAAAACGGTAACGGGTATGGTAACGGTTTCCCCAGGAGATAGTTTTCTAGGAATTGAGGTTAAAACCATTAGAGGTTTACGAACAGGAGTGGTTTTATCTGCCTTGCCATAAGCACTATTTGCGTTACCTGCAATGAGCATGGTACGCACAGAACCCACATAGTTGGGCATGGTTATTTCGTGAGTGGCTTTATCCCCGGCTTTAAGTTCAAATGGGCCTATGTAAGAAACCACTGGTTTAAAGCGCTGTGCTTTTCTGTTTTTAGCTCCTTCAGCAATATCGCCACCACCAATAGCGTAAATATTAGCTACGCTTACGGAGTAGGCACCCATAACATCGTCAAAAATATCAAAGGTTTTTACCCCCAAAGCTTGTCGCGCATAAAAGGAAGAATGAATATCAGGGGTTTTAAAACGGGTCAAATCCAACAGACCATCATCAACAACAGCAATGGTATAGGTCATCGGTTTTTTATTGGCTTCAGATACCGAAATTTTAAAGCTCTTCTCAGGTTCAAGCACATCTGGCATTTGCAGTTGAGGTTCTAAGAAGGTAGCCTTGTCTTTTACTAAAATGGGTACTACGCCGTACAACCGAATAGGTAGGTCGTTGGCTATCTGACCATGTGGCTGGAGCAGCGATATGTTGATATAAGCATTCGGGGCCATTTCAGCGGTAATGGGAATGGTAGCCTTGGTTTCCTTTGCCGAAGTTTCTATCCATTGGGTTGATAGTACTTCCGAACCGTTTTCAATACTTAATAAGGC
>CAYGUZ010000355.1:0-2634 GCA_964353215.1 uncultured Flavobacteriaceae bacterium | reverse complement strand
ACGGTGTTTACGGTGGTATGTTATCTGCAATGTCTAAGAACTAATTAGAGATTTAATTCAAATCCAAACCCAATTATTAATTAAATCTAATTAGAAAAAGATGGCAGGAGGAAAACAGTCACCACGTCAGAAAATGGTAAACCTAATGTACTTGGTTTTCATTTGTATGTTGGCGTTGAACATGAGTAAAGAGGTATTAGCGGCATTCGGTCTTATGAATGTAAAAATGGAAGCAGCTAATGCAAAAACTTCAGAAGACAATTTAGCTTTTCTTGGAAGTTTAGAAACCAAAGCAGAAGAAAACGCTGCAAAATATGCTAAAGACTATGAGAATGCACAAAAGGTGCAAAAAATGTCCCAAGAGTATTATGATTATTTAGAAGGTCTTAAAAAAGAAATGACCGAAGGAATTGAAGACCCTACAGACTACCAAGTAATGGACAAGTCTGATTATTTAGATCAAAAATTCTTTCAAGGTGATAACTTGAGTAAAGACGGTAAAGATTTCTTGAACAGAATCAAAACATATAGTAAAGAAGTATCCGCTTTAGTGCCAGAAAGATTGCAAGCCACAGTTAAAAGTCGTTTTAGCACAGGTGATGCCAATGGTAAAGTTGAAAAGCGTGACGGTACAAAGCAAGATTGGATCAACTATCACTATGAAGGTTTTCCGTTGATTGCTTCTTTGACCAAGTTAACTGCTTTGCAGTCTGATATCAAAGCTACTGAAGAAGATGCGTTAAAAGCAATGTTAGAGGGTAACTTGAGCAATCAGGTTTCTTTAAAGAATTTTGCAACTTCGTTGGCAGCATCAAAATCTGCTTTCTATAATGGAGATAAGTACGACGGTAAAATTATTATCAGCAAAACCGATGCAACTTCTACGCCCGTAAGAGCTGAGTTGACTTTAGATGGTAGAAAATTAACTGAAGACAAAGATTATAGATTAGAAGCTGGAGGTATTCAAATGTTGATCGGCGCTGGTAACCCAGGTGACCATGAGATTAAGGGTACTATGTTCTTTATGCAAGATGGTGAAGAAATTCCTGTAGAAGTTAAAAATTCTTTTGCAACAATTTCCAAGCCTAATTCTGCTTTGATTGCCGCAGATAAGATGAATGTAGTTTACCGTGGGGTAGCAAATCCAATGTCGATTTCTATTCCTGGTATTCCTAACAATAAAGTATCTGCTAGAGCCCCCGGGCTAAGAGCTGTCAGTGGTAGTAAATATATCATGAATCCTGGTAAAGGTAGAACTGTTAAGATTACTGCTTCTGGTACTTTGCCTGATGGACAAGGCATCTCTACAACATCTGAGTTTCGTATTAAAGATATTCCAAGACCTTCTGGTGCTATTAGAGGTGAAGCAGGTAGTGTAAAAATGCCTAGAAGAAACCTTGAGATTTCTACAGTATCGGCAATGTTAGAAGACTTTGATTTTGATTTAAATCTTGGTGTTAGCGGGTTTAAATTTAAAGTTCCTGGTCAACCAACAGTAGTTGTCAAGGGTAATAAATTAAATGCTGCTGCCAAATCTGCGCTTAAGAGAGCAAAGAGAGGAGATGCAGTACAGATATTTGACATTCAAGCTTATATTTCAAACAACAAGGGTTACAAGTTGAAGAAAGTATCTCCTGTTGTGGTTGAGCTTACAAACTAATAAAGTAAAGTATAGTAATGATGAATTGGAAAAATGTTTTAGTAATCGGAGCGTTCAGCTTCTTACCCATAGCTCTCGCGGCACAGGCTAATATTTTAAATGCCAAAAAGCCTCAAGAAGTAGGTAAGAAAACCGAGGCCCAAATGGCTGCGGATAATGATGCGCCTCTAGCATATGGTTATGTTGACGATAGAGATATTCTTTGGTCAAAAACTGTGTGGGAGACCATCGATTTAGATGAGCGTGTAAACTTTCCGTTATACTATCCAACCGATACCATTGGTATTGGTGCAGACAGAAGGTCTTTGTACCACGTTTTGATGAAAAATATCAAAAATGGAAAATTGACCGATGTATATACGGATTCATATTTTACTGAAAAGCGAAATTTTGGTGACCTAACTGCAACCTTGCAGAAAATAGATACCACAGACCTAGGGTACGAACAGATAAATGCTGGTGAGCAGATTTCTCAAGAGTTTATAAACCGAAGAGATTTAGGAGCGGCTGATATTGAAGAGTACAGAATTAAGGGTATCTGGTATTTTGATAAGCGCCAAGGTGAGCTTAAGTACCGTTTATTGGGCATTGCCCCTGTTGCACCAGATGTTAACTTTATTGATGACGAATCTACGGACCAAAATGCCAACAAAGTTGAGCTGTTTTGGGTGTGGTACCCAAGCGTAAGAGAGATTTTGCATGAGGCAAAGGTCTTTAATCAGCGTAATTCTGCACAACCGATCACTTTTGATATGTTGTTGAATGCGCGCCGATTTAATGCTGTTATCTACAAAGAAGATAATGTTCATGGTGACCGTAAAATTGATGATTACGTTTTTGACAATGCTTTGTTTCAATTATTAGAGGCCAAGCGTATCAAAGAAACTATCAGAGATAAGGAGCAAGACATGTGGGCTTATTAGGCCTAAATAAATAGAATATTCCAATTCAATAGATATAAGACGCCGCACAAT
>CAYGUZ010000354.1:1562-2646 GCA_964353215.1 uncultured Flavobacteriaceae bacterium | reverse complement strand
AATTCTTTTTTGAAGAAAGAAATTGGAAAGATGAAAATGTTTGAAGCCAGAGATTTCTTCCCAAGGAATATCTTTAATGGTGAGCGATTCCATTGCGCCACAATAGGTGACATTTGCTCTTTCTTCACCATAGTTCATTACAATGGTTACCCCGGTACTAAACCCTTCAGATTTCTTTACAAACATAGTAGCAACGTTCCTTCGCTGTAATTCTGTAATTACAGTTTGTCCAAAGTTATCATTACCGACGATTCCAACAAAACTTGTTTCGATTCCTAAGGCTGCAGAATTTGCTGCCATGATTGCAGAAGAACTGCCAAGAGCCTGTGTAAAACTTTTTGCCACAATCTCAGTTCCGATTTCCGGGAAACCTTTAATTGTGTTGAAGATCAAATCTATATTAAGCTCACCTACAACAATTAGGTCTTTTTTTCTTACCATGCAATTCGTTTAAGATTGGTCTGGGAAAGAAATTCTTCTACATTTTCTTTTCGTAACATACCCAAATCTTCATTAACGCAGTTAGCCGCACCAAAGGCAGCTCCATAGCGCGCTATTTCTTCTATATCAGCACTTTTTAAAATGGCATAAATTATTCCTGCCGTCAAACAATCTCCACTTCCAACAGTGCCGATCACATCATCTAAATGTTTTATGGCATGTACGCAGCCCCATTTTGAGGCGAGAATTAATCCTTTCTCACCCTGGGTTAATGCCAAAATATCCAAAGTTCCATCCAACTTTTCCAAAACGATTTCTACATCATCCGTCCCAAAAACGTGATTCCACTCCATCTCGTTCACATGCAATCCATAAATCTTCGAATTTAAGGCATTCTTAAGTTGGGGCCCGCTACAATCTAAAAACAACTTTTTGTCAAATTCCTTACAAACTTCGGCTACCTGATAAGCGGCATCTAAAGGTGCCCCTATTGGCCATGAGCCCGAAAGTGAGACCATTTCACTTTTCTGTATGAGGTCTTTTAATTTTACACGAAAAGCATCCCAGTTGCCCTTATTTATGCTTGGACCTGGTTCCAATAACTCAGTTTCATTCAAGCTTTGATCTGTTGACTTTATAGTGT
>CAYGUZ010000354.1:0-1552 GCA_964353215.1 uncultured Flavobacteriaceae bacterium | reverse complement strand
CTACCATCAACATTCACTCCTTCAACCTTAATATTCTTGTCAGTACATTTTTTAGATATCCAATCTCCAGCAGCACCTGCCCAAAAGCCCATGAGCGTTACTTTCACTTCCATTTCCGATAGTGCCAATGCAACGTGCGTACCTTTGCCTCCTGGATATTCTTTTAACCCGATTATCCTATTGGAAACACCGAATTTAAAATCTTCCATATCAGCATAACAGTCGATGGAGGGATTAGGACAGATGCAAAGTACCATTCTATATAATTATTTATAAATCTTGACTCCCTGCACAACTCTGCTTATTGCCCCATTCATAGATGGACTGTCAGGATTAAGCCCAAGATCCATAGATTTATACAAACCTATCAATTGACCAATCACCACATATGGTAGAATTGAAAGTCCAATACTATCATTTTTCAATTTCATGAAAGGAACCGCATAATCGTCTTTATTTTTATATTGCACATTTCCCACATGTATAGCTGAAAGATAACCTCTATCCATACTTATGGTCTCAGTGAGGTCTTTCTCGTATTTCGATATTTTACTATCATGTGATAGAAAATAGACCATTAATGTGTCGGCGTTGACTACCGCCCTAGGGCCATGTCGAAAACCAAGAAATGAATTATGTTTACATACAATTTGACCGTCTGAAAGTTCTTGCAGTTTAAGATGACACTCATTGGAAATGCCCAATAATGATCCTGAACCCAAAAACACTGCCCTATTAAAGTCTAAATTTCCAATTTTTTTCCAAACATTTTTACGCCCAAGAATTTCTGATGTAATTTTAGATATGTCACCAAGTGCTTCTGCACTATTTTCTAAATTAGCTACGTTAAATGCCAACAATGCAGCTAAAAGCATGCTCGAAAAACTACTGGTCATAGCTAAAGATTTATCATTGGTTTCTTCAGGAAGCAGCAAACAATAATATTTATCATTGTTTTCCAAAGCCAACCTCGCTAACTCGCCTTCAGGATTGCACGTTATAAAAAAATGTTTCATTTTTGGATTTGACGCATCAAGCAGCCGCACCGTTTCAACACTTTCTGGACTGTTACCTGAACGTGCAAAAGAAACTAGCAATAAGGGGGCATGAGGTGACAAACCCGCAACTTCTGGGTGCGTTACCAAATCTGTGGTCGGAATAGCTTTTACTGATCGACCAGTAGCTTTGGAGATAGGCAATTGTATCGACTCGCCAATAAACGCAGACGAACCTGCCCCTGTCAATATAAGTGATGTTTCTTTATTATCTATTATCGGCAAAAGAAATTGTGACAATTCATTTCTTTTTGATTTTATGAGCTCAAAAACCTTTAGCCACACCCTTGGTTGTTGAAATATTTCAGTTTCGGTATATGTCAATTCATCTGGCAGTACCTTATATCCATTAATTTCTCTCATGGTAATTTAAATTACGAATACAAATAAAAGAATATAAAACGAAATAAAAAAAACTTTCGTTTTATTACTATTGTTATTTTTAGGTTTCTATTAGAGACTACAATATTCACTATTTTCACAACCACTAAATATAT
>CAYGUZ010000353.1:0-2650 GCA_964353215.1 uncultured Flavobacteriaceae bacterium | reverse complement strand
GCGTCTAATTTTTGAGTGTTGTGAATTTCTTCGATTGAAACTGAATACTGATTTAGGCTTTTCATCATACGGCCTAAATACGCATTCATTTCAAAAAAAATGTTTACTCCTAAACTAAAGTTTGAAGCATAAATAAAAGCACCATTATTTTCAGTACACTGGGCTATTGCGTCATCAAATTTTGAGAGCCATCCCGTAGTTCCAGAGATAACAGGAACACTATTCTCAAAGCAGCTTGTGATGTTACCATAAGCAGCATCAGGAGTGCTAAAATCAATGGCTACATCCATTGTGTTGTAGTCAATGGCTGCTGTGTTTATATCTATTTTGGCTGCTATGGAATGTCCTCGAGATATTGCTATTTGCTCTAGCATTTTCCCCATTTTACCATAACCGAATAGGCCTATTCGCATATTTTAAAATTTAATAACCAGTGCCATACCATAATTGGGTTGGGCCGTGATTTGATTGTAGTCTAAAAAAGGTTTAAAATCCATTGACAAGCGGTCGTCAACATTAAATTGTTTTAAATGCGCATCGACATTTGCATCAACAACATTTAAGGTATAAAGCAAAATAGTTACAAGTAAGGCCAAATCACGCTGTTCTTGAAATCGATTTTGGGCATCTTCTAAATCTCCATTGTCCAGTGCATCAAATCTTGCATCACCTTCCAGACCTGCTTGCCTAAGTTTAAATTCATCCCTAAAACTATTGTATTGTGTGTTTTGGAATGAGTATACGGCTATACTTGTACCTAACGCTCCCCACACTAAAGGAGCTTTCCAATATCTTTTATTATACATTTGACCCAAACCCGGTAGAATGGCGGATAAAAAGGCCGCTTTGCTCGGTGCAAGTGGATTAATTTGTTTTTGATAAGTTACTTCTTCTACAAGAATCCCCTTTCCTTTAAGCTCTGTGGATAAGGAGTCTGCCTTTTGGCTTGCAATAGAATCCTTTGTGGTTTGCTGCGAAAAAATAAGACACGGCATCAAACAAAGAACAAATATGATTAGGTATTTACCCACCAGTAAGTATTTTTTTCAAGCGTTGAAATTCTTCTTTTGAATGAAAGGGAATTACAATTTTACCTTTACCACTTGGTGAAGAAGTTATGTCTACTTTTACCGCTAGATTTTTGGTAATACTATCTATGTTTTTACTGATGTAACCAGGGAGTTCTTTTTTTGTAGTGGTCTTATGAATTGAAGATTCCCCTTTGTTGTTTTTGAATGCTTTTACCAGTTGTTCCGTTTCGCGAACCGATAGCCCTTCGGCAACTATCTTCTCATAAATAGCAATTTGGTCTTTATTCTTGTCAATGTTCACTAAAGCTCTACCATGGCCCATGGAAACAAAACCGTCGCGCATGCCAGTTTGAATGATAGGATCTAACTTAAGCAAACGCATATAGTTCGTTATCGTCGAACGTTTTTTTCCTACACGCTCACTTAATTTTTCTTGTGTAATCTGAATTTCGTCGGTAAGTCTTTGGTATGAAAGCGCAATTTCTATAGGGTCTAAATCTTGACGTTGAATGTTTTCGACCAAGGCCATTTCTAAAGACTCTTGATCATTGGCAATTCTTATATAGGCAGGTATAGTTTCTAGGCCTACTAATTTTGAGGCTCTAAATCTTCTTTCCCCAGAAACTAATTGAAACTTGTTAAAATCTAACTTTCTGACCGTAATGGGCTGAATGATACCCAATTCGCGAATGGAGCTGGCCAATTCTTCGAGCGTTTCATCATTAAAGTTGGACCGGGGCTGAAAAGGGTTTACCTCTATAGAATTGATATCCAATTCTACTACATTGCCAATTACTTTATCCGCGTTTTTATCGGATACGGACTGAATATCATTGTCCGGGTCTTTTAAAAGAGCGGACAAGCCTCTACCAAGAGCTTGTTTTTTTGTTGCTTTCGCCATTTAAACTTTCTCCTTGTTTTTACTCAATATCTCATTGGCCAGGTTCAAGTAGTTAGATGCCCCTTTACTGCTGGCATCGTACTTTATAATACTTTCACCATAACTTGGCGCTTCACTTAGTTTTACATTTCGCTGAATAATGGTATCAAAGACCATATCGGCAAAATGCTTCTTTACTTCTTCCACTACTTGATTTGATAATCGCAAGCGAGAATCATACATGGTTAGTAGCATACCCTCAATATCTAAATCGGCATTGTGTATTTTTTGCACACTTTTTACCGTATTTAATAATTTTCCTAGGCCTTCTAAAGCATAGTATTCACATTGAATAGGTATCATTACGGAATCTGCTGCCGTCAAGGCATTCAGGGTAAGCAGGCCTAAAGAAGGTGCACAATCTATTAGAATATAATCGTATGAATCACGAAGGTCTTTTATGGCCTCTTTCATCATATATTCTCGGTTATCTTTATCTACCAATTCAATCTCAATGGCAACCAAATCGATATGTGAAGGAATTAAATCAACATTAGGAGAATTGGTTGTAACTATTGTTTCTGAAGCCTCAAGGGTGTGCTCCAACAATTGGTAAGTACCACTTTCAACGCTGTCAACATCAATACCAAGTCCTGATGTTGCGTTGGCTTGTCGGTCAGCATCGATCAAAAGCACTTTTTTTTCTAAAACACCCAGTGATGCAGCTAAGTTAACCGTG
>CAYGUZ010000352.1:1169-2652 GCA_964353215.1 uncultured Flavobacteriaceae bacterium | reverse complement strand
CTACGAATGTAAAGTACCTCGGATAAGCTACAAGAATTTTATGGGCTAAACTTTACTCTCGCTTAATTTACGGCCGGGATGTATTAGCGGCGCGCTCGTTTTTCGGCTTTATCGGTTTCAACAAGCTTATCGTTTTCCCATATTCCGCTTGTAAGTAGTTTTCCGTCCGTAGCAAAAAACTCACCTTCCCCATTGCGTTTGTCGTCTTGCCAATACCCGACATATTTTTCGCCATTAGGCCAATAATAGGTGCCGTAGCCACTCCTTTTGGCATTTACGTAACTTCCCATGTAATATTCCCCATCGGGCCAATAAAAAGTACCTTCTCCATGTCGTTGGTTGTCTTTCCATTCACCTTCGTAGCGACTACCGGTATCTAATAAAGCAAAACCGTAACCATTGGCCATATTGTTGCGAACTTGACCTACATAATGCATTTGGTTGCCCTTTTTACTTTTAAAAGTGAGGTACTCGCCAAAAGATTTCTCTTTTAATTGTTTTCTGAGGCGATCTAGCTGGATTTTTGCTTTTTCATGCGCGAAGCTCAAAGAGTCATAACGCTCAATCTCAAAAGGACTCACTACTTTGTTTTGTGGTAAAGAGTCGTTCTTGACCGTGTCTTTTTGTTTGGTTTTTCTCTCCTCGACATAGCCCTTCATTTTTTTTGCCAATGCTATACGCAGTTTAAGGTTCTTATCTTCACTTCCTAATTCATGCGCAATTTTTTCATATGCACTAAGCGCACTAGTATAATCTTCTTCTAGTAAAAGCGAGTCTTTTGAAAATAGATTTTCATAAACGGTTACCTTTTTGGATAGTGTTTCTTTATTGGAACTAAATTGATTCACTGAATTTTGTAGCGTATTTACCCTAAAAAACAAACCAATGGTAATTACTAAGGATGCGGCCAATAACAAATAAGGGATTACAACTCTTTTTTTCATTTTAAACGGTTCTATCACTAGGTACGTTAAAGCTTAATCGTTTAGATGTATTGAGGGCAATTTATTTTTGACCTTTCTAAAGTCAGGTGAAAAATACACATGGCAGCGTATGGTCCAATTTTGTTTGAACTCACCGGCATTCTCTAGTGTTTGCCCTTGAGAATACATTGCACCTGCGGCAATGGTCAATCGTGGTGTCAAAATATATCCAAGGGTCGTTGTTAGACGTAAGTCTTCCATAACACTGCCCACAACAGCTTTTCCACTTTGCATGATCAACTCGCTTTCAGGAGAGACATAAAGCGTTTTAGGAGCAAGTTCATCATTGTTCAATGGAATTTTAGCCCTAAACATATAGCGCCACCTATTACGGAATATATATTCGCTGTTTTCTTCGAACCCTTGTGTCCACCTATGTTCTATTCGTATACGGTGGTAGATCATGGCGCTATAAACGGGCATCGCAAATTGATACTGGTGCCAAATTCGAAATTCGGGTACCACGTTTCGAGCCGTCGAATTTTCATCGGTGTTAAAAT
>CAYGUZ010000352.1:0-1159 GCA_964353215.1 uncultured Flavobacteriaceae bacterium | reverse complement strand
TTGATTTTTTTATTGTAGATATACCCTAAGGCATGGCGATTGTAAATTTGACCTACTTGGCCAATAAAAGGCGTGGCATCGGTCTCTTCAAACCTGAAATGTGTTTGTGCCACCCAAAACAAACGCTTTGAAATTCTGATATTACCATAGGTGTTAAGCCATACCCTGGTCTTTGGGTCTTTGAACTTTGATTCGGCAGGCAGGAATTCTCCATCGATATCTTGGGCTATTGCCAGATTACAGGCCATTACCACTAACAGAAACAGGGTGAATATGGAGCTAAAAGTTTTTTTCATATACTATTGCTCTTCTGTTATGGATTTAAGCTCAAATAAAGACAAAACTTTAGATGGGTCTGTTTCTTTTCTCAGCTTACGTTCTAATTTCGAGGTGTTCTCGACCCTAAGTTCCAGCATTCGTTGATAGGTTTCTTTCATTGAAACATTCAATTTTTTTACCTTTTGGCAATCGAATTCTGTTTGTGCTTGCGTCAAGAAATAGGGAATCAATACTTTTTTATAAGCGGCTGTTATTCTCTTTTTCACCTCCTCATCCATGAGGTTTGCCATAAATGGATTCCAAATACGGTCTTTGTACTTTTCCTTGATAAGTTGTTCTTGCTCTGGAAGGTTTGTGATGTTTGCCGCCAACACATTTAATTCATCAAAGCATGATGATAGTTCTCTAGCTTTTGCAAGTTTTGCTTCTGTTTCTGTCATTGAAGCGTATGAACTTAAGGCATCATCAGCATGCCTTTTTAGGGCATCGAGTGCTTTTTTATATGATGAAGGCCTATTTGTACGCGTTGCAGAGTCGATACTGTTATACAGCCCTTGTTGTTTAACGATCAATTGTTCTTCGATTCCAATGAGCTTTTGCTGTCGCCTATCATTGGTAAGCCGTTTGTTCAACTTTCGTTCTATGGCATTGAGACTTTTAATGGCATAATTGCTTATCTGGACTAAGCTTGCCAAAGTATTACCTGAAAAGTTGAATTCCTCTTTATCGTCTAAGCTAAACGAACGCTTCTTAGTGAGGCTATCCAAATTGATGATGGTTTCAATGGTTGTTGATGGCTTTCCTGCCGGCCAAAGTTTTTGTATGAGTTGCGGCATTGGTGCAAATTCAAGAACACCTTGATTGTGATAATGTAATATGC
>CAYGUZ010000351.1:0-2655 GCA_964353215.1 uncultured Flavobacteriaceae bacterium | reverse complement strand
GTTCAGAAATTATTGACATGCTTCTTAGGGCCTTTATCAATGAAGGTGACGAAGTGATTTACTCCAACCCATGCTTTTTACCTTATGCCGTTTTTTCTAGATGGTATGGGGCAAAACAAGTTGATGTTCCTTTACGATATCCAAGTTACGATTTAGATGTAGAAGGAATTTTAAGTGCAATTTCGCGAAAAACCAAAATCATTTTCCTGACCAGTCCTAATAACCCTACTGGAACCTATATCCCAAAATCAATTCTAGATGATTTCTTTACTCGAGTTCCTAAAGATATTGTTATCGTTTTTGATGAAGTTTATCGTCATTTTGCCGATGCTGAAGATTATATTTCGGGTTTACCTTACGTAACGGAAGGACATAATGTGGTCGCTGTAAATAGCTTTTCCAAGACCTACGGTTTGGCGGGCCAGCGAATAGGTTATTGCTATACCACGAAAACCATTGCCAATTACGTTCGGCAAATTCATAAACCTTTTCTTTTACCTATTACTTCAATTGAAGCAGCAATAGGGGCTTTAAATGATACCGACTTTATCGACGAAACCGTAAAAACCGTTCAAGTCGGTAGAACGTATTTGACCGCTGAATTTGATAAACTGGGAATTAAGTACTGGCCAACACAAGGAAACTTCTTTATAATTGACCCGCCCTTACCAGAATTTGAATTTACCGATATGCTTATGGAACAAGGTATAATGGTAAGACCTGTTTCTCAATTTGGCGCTCCAGGAAAAGTTAGAATTACTATTGGAACGCAAGAGGCCAATGAGGCCTTGGTAAAGGCTTTAAAGAAATAAAGCCCATTGTTTCCAATAGGCTGTGTTTTTCTTAATTAACTTAAAACTATTGCCTTGTAAAAACTACCTCAGCACCAGCGTAATTCTCTGCATTGATAGCCTCACCCAATATAATTAAGGTATTTCCGTCTAATTCTATAGTTATGGTCTCTTCTTCTTGATTTTCATTGATGAAAGTCAATTGATCTCTCACTAAAGTCCATACTGTGGTTTCAGTATCACTTTCTGTCGGACAAGGAACATCCAAGCTCGTATTGCCAAAATTAACCTCAATGTAATTTACCTTATTATCGGCAGAAGCCGTTCCATCGGCATTAAAAGTAAAACTTACCAAAACGCAGCCTTCTTCAACTAATTGGTCTACAATTTCATCAGCCAAATTTAACGAGGTATCATTGGGATCTTCCGGAAAACGCACATCTGTCATATTCCAAGAACCCACTAAGGCCGAACTCTCTAACAGCTCATTATCTTCACCATCCGTAGAGCAGCTAGCTAAAGTGAATACAGTTAATATTGCTATTATACCTTTTTTCATGTTTGTTTTTTTAATTTGTACTGTTCAGAACGAAAAAAAGAAAACAATAGTGTGTAGTAAGTAAATTACTGATTATAAAATAAATCGGTAAGTGGCTTTGAGTAAAAAGGTGTTGTCTCTCTTCTGACCTAAAATTTGATTATCCAGACTACGATCTAAAGAATCGGAAGGGTCACCAAATCCCGTAACTCCCTGAGACCAGACTAAAAATACTTCAGAACCTGGAATGTATTCCCAACGGATTACCAAATTGGAACGAAACTGGACAAATGAAAAGTCTGGGTCATTAAACTCATAATCCGTAACGGTGTCCAAATCTTCGTCAATTAGAAAAGTATTGTCTGCCGCTTGCGAAATTTGGTTAGCGTTATAAAGACTTATCCGTTCATTGAGGTCTTCGGCAGCAGCATTATTTACAAAATTAAAATTGGTGTATGTTCCTCTTGAAATAAAAGGCTGCCCATAATACTGAATACTTAAATTTGGATTGATACTATAATTAAAACGCAAGGTTGCACTGAAGGTCCGTTGATCTATTTCGCCCAGAATATAGCGTGTTGTACCTAGAAAATCTCTTTCAGTGATATACTGTGTTTTGCTTGGGTTCTCTTCATATTCAAAATTAAGTGAAAGACTGAAAGCGTCAAAAGGCTGGTATCGCGTTCTTAAAACATATCTCACCAAAGAAAAATTATCTTGTTTAGCTTGACTATTAACATAACCGATGGTAGCATTAAATTTTTTGCTTCTATCCGTTCCTGCAAAAAGAAAAAAGAAATTTTCTTCATTAAAACGCCAGCGCGGGCCACCGCGTAAAATTGTATTCAAGAAAATACGAGGTTTGTGCGTTGCGCCACCTTCGGTAAACCAATTATTCGCATAGTTTATAAAACCTCTAAAATCATACTGGACTCTATTATAGTTACCTTCAAAATCAAAGGCGCTGCTCTGACCTAAAGTCAAGCTAGCCGTGCGCAGTAATTTTGTTGGTTTTAAAAAAAGATACTGAAGATTGGCAAATTGCCTAATATCATCGGCCTGCCTTAAAAAACCAACATCGTTTAATTCTAGCTCTGGAGAGCGCCAGAAACCACCGGTTTCAAATCGCCAGTTTCCGCCACCCGATTTGCCAAAATTTAGCTTCCCTCCTGTTCCGGTAAGCGAAGTTCTTGTCGGGTCTACTTCAACATGAGTGGCATCTGTTCTCTGAAAAAGATGAGCCAAGCTTTGTTGCGTTCTTAATATGGCCTTGGGGCTTCCGGTAACATGACTAGTAACAATATTACCTTCTATATAGTAATTTCT
>CAYGUZ010000350.1:0-2656 GCA_964353215.1 uncultured Flavobacteriaceae bacterium | reverse complement strand
TCTATGAAATTATGTAGCCTTTAATAATCAAAGTCATCACCTATTTTGAGCTAAAAAATCCATATTTTTGCCCCAAATTCAAGAACTTCTTAAAAATATACAAATGAAAGTTACCGTAGTTGGAGCTGGAGCAGTTGGCGCAAGTTGCGCCGAATACATAGCGATCAAAAATTTTGCATCAGAAGTAGTATTGTTAGATATTAAAGAAGGTTATGCCGAAGGTAAAGCCATGGATTTAATGCAAACCGCTTCTTTGAATGGATTCGATACTAAAATTACTGGAAGCACAAGCGATTATTCTAAAACCGCAAATAGTGATATTGCAGTAATCACATCTGGTATTCCTAGAAAACCGGGTATGACCCGTGAAGAATTGATTGGTATCAATGCAGGTATTGTAAAAACGGTATCGCAAAGTTTAATAGAGCATTCTCCAAATGTGATATTGATTGTGGTCAGTAATCCGATGGATACCATGACCTATTTGGTTCATAAAACCACGAATCTTCCAAAACATAAAATTATAGGTATGGGCGGGGCATTGGATAGTGCACGTTTTAAATACCGTTTGGCCGAAGCTCTAGAAGCTCCTATTTCTGATGTAGATGGAATGGTAATCGGAGGTCATAGTGATAAAGGAATGGTACCTTTAATTAGTCACGCTACGCGCAACAGTGTAAAGGCTTCAGAATTTTTATCCCAAGAAAAATTAGATTACGTAGTTCAAGAAACTAAAGTCGGCGGCGCTACATTAACAGGTCTATTGGGTACTAGTGCCTGGTACGCACCAGGAGCGGCGGTTTCTGGTTTGGTGCAAGCGATTGCCTGTGACCAGAAGAAAATGTTTCCATGCTCTACCTTTTTAGAAGGTGAATATGGCCTAAACGATATTTGTATCGGAGTTCCTGTAATTTTAGGGAAGAACGGTATCGAAAAAATCGTAGCTATCGATTTAAGTGATGCCGAAAAAGCGAAGATGCAAGAAAGTGCCGAAGGGGTTACAAAGACTAATGGCTTATTGGAGTTGTAAGACTGTAATAAGCATAAGAATTAATGTCATTTTGAATCTTTAAGGTGAGAAATGACATTTTTCTTTTCCATTAAATACAACACAATTCCTTGGATCTATTGGCAATTCTTATTTGAAATGATATCTTTGCCGTCATGAATGCAAAATGGTACGTAAGTACTCTAATTATTATTCTAGCCCTAATAGGGCTAAATCAAGAGCAAACTAAAGTTGCCAATCAGCAAATTGTATTACAGTTTAATGATGAAGAAACAACTTTAAAAACTTCTTATGAGGAGGTCTTGGTAACTATTACCCAAAAGTTACAAGATTTAGGCATTAGCATTATTGAAATAATAGAAGATGATGATGCGCAAATAAGCATTCAATACTATAGTGAGATTGATGCCGAAGCGGTTAAAGAATTTCTTTCTCAGAATGACGAAATACTAGTTACATACCATAAAGAAAATAAACTTCCTTTTGATCATTCAGAAAATCAATTACCTGAAAATTGTAGTTTAGTAATTTCTGACCTTAAAAAGCATACTCAAAATGGGTCACACTTAAATGGAAAACTTGCTTTCGAATTAAAGGAAGATTACAATAGGTTTTCTAACCCAGTTGTCATAGATTTTAATGAAGAAATAGGAATTAAAGAAAATATTAATTTCTATCTCGCTTTCAAAATAAATAAGGGTATTGCTATTGCAATAACTAATATTTTAGACGTTATTCCAGAGGTAAGAGCAGGCCCACATACTTCATATAGGGATTGCTAAAGTGTCTGCTGCCACATTTAGATATATAAAAAAGTAAGACACTTCGTGTAAAATAATAAGCTTAAGGCTGTTATGAATACACAATTCATAATAAATAAAAATTAACAATTCAAGATGTTCTTTAGTTTTAAACTATCGAATATTAAAACTTAAATTAATAGTAAAATGCAGAATAAAGGACTTATAAAGCTTTTCGCATTCCTTTTTGGTTTGGTGAGCATCTATCAATTATCATACACTTTTATCACAAGCAAGATTGAAGGTGATGCCGAGACCTATGCGGTAAATCAGATTTCAGAGGGCGAAGAAGACTATGTAGCAAAGAGAGAAGCTCTTGAAACCTCATATCTAGACTCCATTGGTGCAAATCCTATTTTAGGATACACGAGCTATGATGATGCCAAAAAACGTGAACTCAACAAGGGTCTTGACCTTAAAGGTGGTATTAACGTAACACTTCAGATATCCGTAAAGGACATTTTAAAAGGATTGGCAAACAATACCAAAAGTCCAATTTTTAATAAGGCCATTGCTGATGCCGATGAAGCTTCAAAAAGCAGTGATGATACCTATTTGGATTTGTTCTTTGAGGCTTTTGACAATGTAAAGGGAGATTCAAAACTTGCCTCTCCAGATATTTTTGCCAATAAGGGACTAAGTGATGTAATCAATTTTCAAATGTCAGATGATGAGGTTAAACCTATTATCCGAAAAAAAATTGATGAATCTATCGTGTCTGCATTTGAGGTTCTTAGAGAACGTATCGATGGTTTCGGGGTAACGCAGCCTAACATTCAGAGAGAGGGTAATTCTGGACGTATTTTGGTAGAGTTGCCTGGAGCACGTGATATCAATCGTGCACAAG
>CAYGUZ010000349.1:0-2668 GCA_964353215.1 uncultured Flavobacteriaceae bacterium | reverse complement strand
GTTGCACTTATGGGTTGAACTCAGCTCTGTCTAAAATTGTATTTTCTTGCAATAGGGTATTGCAATTTATAAACGAATTTTTTGCCCGAATTGTGCGATGTGAAAGCCTTGATTTAA
The DNA here is from genome assembly GCA_964353215.1 of uncultured Flavobacteriaceae bacterium. GTDB lineage: Bacteria > Bacteroidota > Bacteroidia > Flavobacteriales > Flavobacteriaceae > Croceitalea. The sequence continues at coordinate 2,551 of CAYGUZ010000349.1, read as the reverse complement.
GACTGTGGAAGTTTGCCTACTTTCTTCATTTAGAACAGGATTGGTATGATTAAAGTGGATGAAATGAATTTTAGCTTTTTCCGCTTTGGGAAGCTTTTTAAAAAGTTCTAGACTTTCAATGATAAAAGGATGCGGAATTTCTGATATATCACGATTGTTCAGTTCCGCTCCATCATAAAAGGTAGCATCCAAAAACGCAAAATCGACATCTTTGACTTCGTCGATAATATTTATGTCCCATTTAGACCATTTGTTAATATCCGGAATAAAAAGAATGGATTTATTAGGGCCAATAATTTTGTAACCCACCGTCTCAGAAAATTCATCTCTGTGGGGCACCAAGAATGGAATTATGGTGACATTTGAAGTCAACCTCACTTCTTTGTTGTGCCGTAGCCCTTTTAGTTCGATGTTCTCTAAGTTTACCAACTGGCTCCACGGGCCATTATTTTCGATAAATGACTTCATTTTCGGCATTGCATATACAGGAACATTTTGAGCGCCGAGGGCTTCCCTCCCTAAGTACATTAAGCCAGTATAATGCCCAATATGGGCATGTGTAACAAAAATACCCGATGGTGTTTCTGAAGCAATTTGAGCGTTCTCTTTCAATAATTTCAACTGCGCTGGCATATCTGGGGTCGCTTCAAACAAATAGGTCTTCTCATGCTCATGGTCAATTACGCCCAAAGAGACGACCTTTCTATTAAAATCTGGATTTTGAAATAGCTCAGAACAGCATGTTTTTTTGCATCCTATATGAGGGCTGCCAGCATCTTGTATAGTACCTAAGACCAAAACGGTCACTTTTGATTGAGAGATCGCAGTAGTCTGCCCGTTACAGGCATATAGCATTAAAACATATAGAAGTGTAAATAGTCTTTTCATATCTATCTATTGCCTAATTCAATAACTTCTAGATTACTTATTTTTTCTCCTTCAATGGCGAACCTTAGCATGGTGCGAACCTGATGAAAACCATACTTTCCGCAAGCACCGGGGTTCATATGGAGCAAATCGAGCTTTTTGTCGTTCATTACCTTAAGAATGTGAGAGTGGCCACAAATAAAGAGTTTGGGCGGTTTTTTTTTAATCTCTTCACGAACGCGGATATTGTATTTAGTGGGGTAGCCACCAATATGGGTTATCCAAACGTCAACGCCCTCACAAAAAAAACGATTATTTTCAGGAAATTCTTTTTGAATGATATGGTCGTCAATATTACCATACACCCCACGAACTGGTTTCACGCTTTTTAAAGTGTCCGTAACTTCTAAGCTGCCGATATCCCCGGCATGCCAAATTTCGTCGGCCTGTCTGGCATATTTTAAGATATCATTATCCATATGGCCATGGGTGTCTGAAAGCAATAGAATTCGTGTCATTACGCTAAAAATATGCTAAAAAGACTTGGCATTATCGGCCTTGCGACAGATTCAAGTATCTTTGTTAGGCTAAAAATAGCTGTTTATCTTGAGATATTTTATCCAATTCTCTTATTTCGGAAAAGCTTATCATGGTTGGCAAAGGCAGCCCAACGCGATTACGGTGCAGCAAGTGTTAGAAGATGCACTTTCTATGCTTTTGCGAAAAAGGGTAGAGATAGTAGGTGCCGGAAGAACAGATGCTGGGGTTCATGCAAAGCAGATGTTCGGTCATTTTGATTTCTCTGAAATAGAAAACACTATTAACTTAGTAAATAGGGTAAATAGTTATCTGCCCGCTGATATTGCAATTACCAATATTTTTCGAGTAGATGATGGTTCTCATGCTCGATTTGATGCAATTGAACGTACGTATGAATATTGGATAACCCAAGAAAAGAATCCCTTTTATATTGAAGGCAGTCATTTTATATGGTCGACCTTAGATGTTGACGCAATGAATAGGGCTGCTGAAGTTTTAATGGAGTATAAAGATTTTGAATGTTTTTCAAAATCTCATACCGATGTAAAAACCTTTATTTGTAAATTAAAGAAGGCAGTTTGGGAGAAAAAGGGTGATAAGTTGGTGTTTACAATTACAGCGGATAGATTTTTAAGGAATATGGTACGTGCTATAGTGGGTACCCTTTTAGAAGTAGGCCTAAAAAAAATGGAGCCAGAAGGTGTCAGGGCAATAATCGAAAGCAAAGATAGAAGCCGGGCAGGGGCCTCAGTGCCTGCAAAAGGGCTATATTTGACCAAGGTTTTGTATCCAGAAAATTGAACTAAATGAGCCAAGATAAAGAAACCGGAAAAGCATTTGATTTTAGATTGTTCGGGCGTGTCTTTCAGCACACAAGACCCTATAGAACCACTTTTTATGGCGTTGCTTTCATCGCAATTTTACTTTCGGCCTTTTCAGTATTTACGCCACTTATTATCGGCGACGTCGTTGATAATGCAATAACCAATAGAGATTCTGAGCGACTTCTATTTTTGGTAATGGCAATGCTGGGCGTGCTTGTAGGTGAAGTTGCCTGTCAGTTACTGTTTACCTATTATGCAAATCTTTTGGGCGAATCTGTTATTAAAGATATAAGAATACGTTTGTTTGAAAAAATAATGGG
>CAYGUZ010000348.1:0-2671 GCA_964353215.1 uncultured Flavobacteriaceae bacterium | reverse complement strand
AAGAAGAGAAGAAAGATTGGTTGTTCGGCTACCTGTCTTATGATTTAAAAAATGAATTAGAAGACTTAGAGTCAAATAATTATGATGGCCTATCTTTTCCCGAGCTTTATTTTTTTCAGCCTAAAAGGCTTATCCTCTTAAATGATAATACTGTTCAATTTCTTTATGTAGAAAGTATTTCAGATGAGATAGAAAGGGACTTTAATACGATTCTCAATTTCATTCCGGAGAAGGAAGAAAAAATTGATGTCAATATTAAAATTAGAATGCGCATCCATAAAGATGCTTATCATAGAAAAGCCAATATGTTCTTAAAGCATATTCAACGTGGCGATGTCTATGAGGCTAATTTTTGTCAAGAGTTTTATGCAGAAAATACAGCAATTGAACCAATAGCTACTTTTTTAAGGTTAAATGACATTTCTGCCCCGCCCTTTGCGAGTTTTTTGAGGTTTAACAACAATTACTTGCTATGTGCATCACCTGAGCGATATATAAAGAAAACAGGCGGTAAAGTAATATCTCAACCTATAAAAGGGACCGCTGCTCGTTGCGATGATAGCACGAAAGATAATATCCTAAGGAAAAATTTGGAAACAGACCCCAAAGAGCGTTCAGAGAATATCATGATTACAGATTTGGTTCGAAATGATTTGTCAGTATTGGCTAAAAAAGGTACAGTTGAAGTAGCCGAGTTGTGCAAAGTGTATTCGTTTAAACAGGTTCATCAAATGATTTCAACGATCACCGCTGTTGTAGATGATGATTTAAACCCAGTAGAGCTCATAAAGACTACGTTCCCTATGGGGAGTATGACCGGGGCTCCTAAAGTTGCGGCCTTAGAAATTATTGAAAAGTTAGAAGAAACCAAAAGAGGACTATATAGCGGCGCAGTGGGGTATTTTACTCCTGACGGTGATTTTGACTTTAATGTTGTTATCAGAAGTATTCTGTATAATAGTGCCAATCGTTACGTTTCTTACTCTGTTGGTAGTGCGATTACGGCAAAATCTGAACCTGAAAAAGAGTATCAAGAATGCTTACTTAAGGCTAAGGCCATGCGAAAGGTGCTAGAAAGTAATTGATATGCTTAATTTTGAATTGTGGTAGCAAACTTTAAATCACATATCGAGCTTACTTTTCCCTTTTTAAAAGAAACCAAATTACTTTTGGCGTGCAGCGGTGGATTGGACAGTGTAGTGCTCTCTTACTTATTGCGTGAATTGAATTTCGATTTTGCATTGGCGCATTGCAACTTTAATTTAAGAGGTGATGAAAGTAATCAAGATATGGAGTTTGTAGCGAAGCTGGCCGTTCAGCTAAAGGTCGCTTTTTATTCTAAAAGCTTTGATACCAAAAACGAAATGCAACAAAGAGGTGGCTCCGTTCAAATGGTGGCAAGAGACCTGCGCTATGAATGGTTTCAAGAATTATTGAATGGTAATCATTACAAATACATACTAACTGCGCATCATGCTGATGATGCCTTGGAAACTTTTTTAATCAACTTATCTCGCGGAACAGGTATAGATGGTTTAACCGGTATTCCCCATCAAAATAAAAAAATAATTCGCCCTTTGTTGCCCTTTTCGCAATCTGAAATAGTGCAATATGCATCTTCAAATGACATTAAATGGAGGGAAGATAGCAGTAATGCCAGCACAAAATATTTAAGAAATCAAATCAGGCATAAGATTGTACCAGAGTTTAAAAAAACAAATGCTAATTTTTTGAACACCTTTTTGAGTACCCAAGATAAACTTTTAGATTCGTCTTTAATTCTAGATGATGTCAAGGTAAAATTGCAAAAGGATCTGTTTTTAAAGGAGGATGATAAAATCAAGATCTCCATCGAAAAACTGAATGAGTTAAGACCATTAAGGGCATACTTGCATTTATTGTTCAATGAATTTGGATTTACCGCATGGAAAGATGTACAGCACCTTTTGGAAGCCAGTAGCGGAAAACAAATCGTATCGAAAGACTTTCGGTTGCTAAAAGATAGAAAGTATCTTTTTTTGACTGCGATCAGAAATGTAAACTCAAAAAGCTATTTAATTTCGACTCTTGAGACTTCAACTGAGATTCCGTTAAATTTAAAAATTGAAGAAGTTTCTCGTCTTTCCGAAACGGACAAAAATATTCTGTATCCCGATATGGAAAAGTTAAAGTTACCGTTATTGTTAAGGAAGTGGAAAAATGGCGACTATTTTTATCCTTTAGGTATGAATGGCAAAAAGAAGTTGTCGAAGTACTTTAAAGATGAAAAAGTAAACCTCTTGGCCAAAAATGAGCAGTGGCTATTATGTACCGATGAAAACATCGTTTGGGTTATAGGTAAAAGAGCCGATGAAAGATTCAAGGTCACGCCCAAAACAAAACGAATAGTAAAAATTACATGGCAAAAATAAAATTTTTAGGGGCTTTAGTATATATATTTTTCTCAAGCTTTATGCTTGCACAGTCAGATGATACCCCAGCTGCTTGGAAACATGAAGTCAACAAAATCAATGATTTAGAATATGAGCTAATATTTTCAGCGGATATTTACAAAGAATGGTATATCTACTCGCTTTATACAGCTGAGGGAGGTTCAATGCCCAGTGAGTTTGATTTTATAGGTGCTGGTGTCGATTATGAACTTCTTGGAAAAACCGAAGAAGGCAAGACC
>CAYGUZ010000347.1:0-2671 GCA_964353215.1 uncultured Flavobacteriaceae bacterium | reverse complement strand
CGGTCTAAAACAATGCTATGGAATCTAAAAAATTGAATTTCAATTAATTGAAGGTGGACTTGAAATAATGTTCTGTCACAAAACAAAAAAACATGCTATAAACACTGTCCTTAATTTTATTCAGTCCAAAAATGAACATTTACTAGTAGTAAACCAGTTAATCAAAATAGTAATCGAACAAATCAAAATTGTAGAAAGCCTATATTTTTGGTTAACATCAAAAAATAGGGACAAAAAAAGAGGATAAAGGATGGCAATTATTGGAAACATCATAAAAGGAGTAATAGATTTAACGGATAGCTTATCTTCGGATAGTAACCCCGTTGAAGAGCAAAAAACTGTTTTAAAGGAGTTATTGACTTCTGCATCCGATACAACTTTTGGAAACAAATATGGTTTTAAAAGCATACTGCATTCATTGGATTTTCAAAGTGAATATGCTCGAGTAGTACCTTATCACGACTACAATAAAATTTCAAAAGAATGGTGGGGAGAAATTGTAGAAGGAAAAGAAAATTTTACTTGGCCAGGAAATCCTGAATATTTTGCTTTGAGCTCTGGTACGACAGGTAAAAAAAGTAAGCGCATTCCCGTTACCGATGATATGATTTCGTCAATAAAAAACGCAGGAATTAAGCAGGTTCTGGCACTATCAAATTTTGACTTGCCTGCCGATTTTTTCGAAAAAGAGATTATGATGCTTGGAAGCTCTACAGATTTAGAAGAAAGAGGAGAACATCAAGAAGGTGAAATAAGCGGTATAAGTGCCAGTAATATTCCCTTTTGGTTTAAGGGATATTACAAACCGGGAGAGGATATTGCCAAAATCGATGACTGGGAAGCACGAGTATTGGAAATTGCAAAACAGGCTAAAAATTGGGATATTGGAGCTTTAAGTGGAATACCATCATGGATGGAATTGATGCTTAAGAAAGTAATTGAATACAATAATCTAGACCATATTCATCAGATTTGGCCTAACCTTTCAGTATATACTTCAGGTGGTGTAGCGTTCGACCCCTACGAAAAAAGTTTTAATGCCTTATTGGGCAAACCTATTCAGATTATCGATACTTACTTGGCCTCTGAAGGATTTATAGCCTTTCAAAGTCGCCCTGAGACTTCTGCCATGAAATTAATTACCGATAATGGAATCTATTTTGAATTTGTTCCGTTCAAACCTGAATACGTAAACCAAGATGGGTCATTGACCGACGATGCACCTTCTTGTACTTTAGATGAAGTGGAGTTGCACCAAGACTATGTCTTGATTATATCAACTGTATCGGGAGCTTGGCGCTATATTATAGGTGATACTATTCAATTCACTGATATCGAAAGAGCTGAAATTAAAATAACTGGGAGAACAAAATTTTTCTTGAATACCGTTGGGTCACAACTTTCAGTAAATAAATTAAACGATGCGCTAAAAAATCTTGAAGAAGAATTTAATCTCAAAATACCTGAATACACTTTATGCGCAAAACGTTATGATGATGGTTTTTACCACACTTGGTATTTAGGCTCTGACACGGCCGTTGACGAAGAAAAAGTTGCTAGGGCTCTTGATGATTACCTTAAAAATGCGAATAAAAATTATAAAGTGGCAAGAAGTAAGGCCTTAGAAGGTGTTAAGGTTCATTTTACAAATCCTGAGATATTCGCCGAATGGAGTGGTGCTCATAAGAAAAAGGGAGGGCAAGTGAAAATGGAACGTGTGATGGAAGAAGAAAGATTTACAGAATGGGAGAATTTCGTAAAGGAGTCAGTCTAGAGTTAGTTGCCTGTTGAATCCATTTTTTTGACCATTTCCATAATTTCTTCTGGGGATAGATAGTATTCCTGAATTCTGTTTTTATAGTTTTCATCTATATCGGCGTTATCAAGTATAAAACGTTTTGTTCTTATGATATAATCGCCCATTCCTTTATTCACGGCAAAAGAGTCTGCGGCTCTTTCAGCTTTTTTTACATGTTCTTTCAGTAAAACATATCTTATTCCAAAACCTATTAAATTCAAAGCGCTTCTTTCTTGATAATCCCTTACATGTCCCAATTCATGACCTATCCATCCGATTAGTACGTCCGAAGGTACTTCAATAGTTCTAAATTTTTTGCCTGTTATCTTAAATTCTTCGCTAATTAATATCTTATAACCTCTTTGGTCTTTTTTCTTAAAAATACTCCCTAAAGTTGGTTGGGCGAGCATGACAGATTTTTTAATATTTTTTTTGAATTTAAACTCAATTGGTACTTGCCTTAGTTCTGGATAAAACGAAAGGGCCGTTAACACTTCTTTTTCAATACTTTTTGGAATTATTTTTTTTGGCTCTGCGAAGACCATATAGATTGTAATTATTACTAGGCTAAGTAGTAAAAGTTGTTTTATTCTTTTTTTCAAAACAATAGGGAATAAAAAAGGGCTAAATTATTTAGCCCTTTTTGTTCGTTGTTTTTATTTTAGAATTGATATCGAATACCTAGCGCGATATCCAAATCCAAATCATCAGAGAATTGATCGTTAAATCCGAGTTCTGGCCTTATATCCAATGATAGAAGCAAAGGAAAATCGAAATTATATTCTATACCCAAATCACCTGCAGCCAAGGCAAATGTTCCGTCATTTTCTCCAGCATCAAAAGAGCCTAGACCAGCACCGGCCCCCACATACC
>CAYGUZ010000346.1:0-2696 GCA_964353215.1 uncultured Flavobacteriaceae bacterium | reverse complement strand
ACTATGATTATCGAGTTTGTAAATAAATAGTAAGTTAAAATTATAACTTTAGTTACTTCTAAAAATAGTATATGAAGATTCTTGTCACCGGAGGTTTAGGTTTTATAGGTTCACACACCGTGGTTGAACTACAAAAAAAAGGCTTTGATGTTGTTATAATCGATAACCTTTCCAATGCAGAGGAAAAAGTACTGGACGGAATTGTGAACATTACTGGTAAAAAGCCCGTTTTTGAGCAATTTGACCTTCGGGATAAATCGAAGGTTGAAAATTTCTTTTCACGACATACAAATATTGAGGGAGTTATTCATTTTGCCGCATCAAAAGCCGTTGGTGAAAGCGTAGAGAAACCCTTGTTGTACTATGAAAATAATTTAGGTGTTTTAACCTATGTGCTTCAAGAACTCTCCAAAAAGGGAAAAGCTAGTTTGATATTTAGTTCTTCTTGTACGGTTTATGGTCAAGCAGATAGTATGCCTATTACAGAGGATGCTCCTGTAAAACCAGCTGAATCTCCTTATGGAAACACAAAGCAGGTCGGTGAAGAGATTATTAGAGATACTTGTAAGGTCACGCCACATTTATCGGCTATAGCACTCCGCTATTTTAATCCAATAGGGGCTCACCCAAGTGTTGAAATAGGCGAGTTGCCCGTAGGTGTACCTCAAAATCTAGTTCCATTTATTACCCAAACAGGTATTGGTATGCGAGAGCAACTTTCAGTCTATGGAGATGATTACCCTACCGAAGACGGAACATGTATCAGAGATTATATTCATGTTGTTGATTTGGCCAAGGCACATGTTGCGGCTTTGCAGCGTTTGGTCAAAGATGAAAATGAGGAAAATTACGAGGTCTTTAATCTTGGTACGGGTACAGGGAGTTCTGTTTTAGACGTTATCAAGAGCTTTGAGCGTGTTTCGGGTAAAAAATTGAATTATAAAGTGGTCTCGAGAAGAGAAGGTGACGTAATAGAGGCATATGCCGATACTCAAAAAGCAAATACTGTTTTGGGCTGGAAAGCGCAATCGACCTTAGATGAAGCAATGAAATCTGCATGGGATTGGGAGCAGAAAATCAGAAACTGATAAAGACATATGTATTAAGAACAGCCCAACTAACAAGTTGGGCTATTTTATTTTAGTACTTTTAAAAGTCTAAAAATAGACCAACCGATCATGAAAAAATTTCTACTACTTATTTCTATTTTCTATGGTTTAACACTAGCGGCCCAAAAGACCTATATCCAATGTGGAGCTATTATGGATGTGTCAAACGGAAAAATGCTTTCTCAAAAAACAATAATTGTTTCAGGTAATATCATTGAAGCAGTTGAAGATGGATATGCCAAAGGAGGGAGTAATGACACGGTCGTAGATTTAAAGGATAAGGTCGTTTTGCCTGGTTTAATCGATATGCACGTGCATATGGAGTCAGAGTTCGATCCGCAGGTGTACATCAAAAGATTTACCGATAACGAGGCAGATATTGCTTTCGAATCTGCGGTAAACGCTAAAAAAACGCTTATGGCCGGTTTCACGACAGTAAGGGATCTTGGCGGCTCCGGGGTAAATATTTCCCTGCGCAATGCAATCAATAAGGGCTTGGTGCCCGGACCTCGAATTTTTACTTCAGGAAAAGCCTTGGCGACTACCGGAGGCCATGCTGATCCTACAAACGGAATGAAAAAAGACTTGATGGGGGATCCCGGCCCAAAAGAGGGAGTTGTCAATTCACCAGAGGATGGAAAAAAAGCGGTTAGGCAACGCTATAAAAATGGGGCGGATGTCATAAAGATTACAGCAACCGGTGGAGTGCTTAGCGTTGCCAAAAGTGGGCATAACCCACAATTTACTTTAGAAGAAATTCAAGCAATAACTAGCACTGCAAAAAATTATGGTATGTCCGTAGCAGCGCATGCACATGGTGATGAAGGTATGAAATTGGCCGTTCTGGGTGGAGTAAATACCATTGAACACGGGTCTTTTATGAGTGAAGAAACGATGGAATTAATGGTTGAATACGACTGTTATTTAATACCAACTATAAGTGCTGGCAAGCAGGTCGCCGAGAAAGCAAAACAACCAGGTTTCTTTCCGCCTGTTGTAGCTCGAAAAGCACTGGAAGTTGGGCCAATTCACCAGTCGACAATGGCCAGGGCATACAAAAAAGGGGTGCCTATGGGCTTCGGTACCGATGCAGGGGTTTTTCCACATGGAAAAAATGCTATTGAGTTTGGTTATTTATTGGAAGCGGGTATTCCGGTCAAAGAGTCTTTAAAGGCAGCAACGATTACCAACGCAAAACTGCTGGGAATTGATAATTTAGGCCAGTTAAGGAAAGGGTTTTTAGCTGATATTATTGCGGTAAATGAAAACCCTGTTGAAAATGTAAAAACACTGGAAGAAGTTGTTTTTGTAATGAAGGATGGAAAAATATACAAACAATAGGGAGTTATAAGCCAATATGGATCTTAATCCAGAAAATACAGGGCAATTGTTGAGTGGAGCCATCGAAAATGGGCTTTACGATGAATTAGTGCAACAACTACGGAAAGACTTTGAACATGTGAACATCACTTTTTCAATAGTGAACGACCTAGATTCAGTTGCCTTGGAAACAACTTTAAAAGAAAAAATCTATGTATTGCTATTGGAAGATTTTGAAGGCTATTTAAACCTAATGTATTCCATTGA
>CAYGUZ010000345.1:0-2705 GCA_964353215.1 uncultured Flavobacteriaceae bacterium | reverse complement strand
TATACTTGGCGGTTCTTCTTTTGCACAAATTTTGAATAGTATCGGTAGCGAAGCACCAAGTATCATGGATACCACTTATTTTAAATCGGCTTTTAACACCATACAGAAACTGATTGTTGATGGACACATTCTTGCTGGCCATGATATTGGTTCTGGTGGATTAATTACAACATTATTGGAACTATGCTTTGCCGACAATAATTTGGGTGCGGAACTCGATTTAACATCATTGGGAGAAAAAGATGCCATAAAAGTACTGTTTGCTGAAAATATTGGCCTTGTTATTCAGACCAAAGATGCTGCCACTGAAAAAGTGATGGAATCAGTTGGCTTAGATTTCTACAAGCTTGGTCATGTTATTGAAGAAGGAGAGCTACGTCTTAAAAATTATGGAGTAGAAATAGGCTTAAATATTAATTCACTTCGTGATACCTGGTTTAAGACTTCTTATTTGTTGGACAACAAGCAAACGGCTAATGGTTTGGCAAAAGACCGCTATGAGAATTATAAGTTACAATCTCTAAATTATAATTTTCCAAATAGTTTTAATGGTAAAAAACCAGTTACTTTGAGCGGAGTCGAGAAGCCAAAAGCGGCCATTCTTAGAGAGAAAGGTAGTAATTCAGAACGTGAAATGGCAAACGCTATGTACTTAGCCGGATTTGATGTAAAGGACGTTCACATGACGGATTTGATATCTGGCAGGGAAACTTTAGAAGATATTCAGTTTTTAGGTGCCGTTGGAGGTTTCTCTAACTCCGATGTTTTAGGTAGCGCAAAAGGTTGGGCAGGAGCTATCAAATACAATGAAAATGCGAACAAAGTCATTAATGATTTCTTTGCGCGACCTGATACACTTTCTATAGGTATCTGTAACGGTTGCCAATTATTTATGGAATTAGACCTCATCAATCCCGAGCACGAAACGCATGGTAAGATGACCTACAATGATTCTGGAAAACATGAGAGTAATTTTACTTCCGTAGAAATTCAAAAGAATAATTCTGTAATGCTTTCTAATCTTGAAGGGGCTAAGCTAGGCGTTTGGATTTCACATGGGGAAGGTAAATTCAGTCTGCCACTCTCCGAAGAAAACTATGATATTGTTGCCAAATACGGTTACGAAGGGTATCCGGCGAATCCTAACGGAAGTGATTTTAACACGGCTATGCTATGTGACAAAACAGGTCGCCATTTAGTAACCATGCCACATATAGAGCGTTCTACATTCCCTTGGAACTGGGCGCACTACCCTCCCGATAGAAATGACGAAGTTTCGCCTTGGTTACAAGCTTTTGTGAATGCTAGGGAGTGGGTTGAGAACAATAATTAATAATTGAATTAGGTATTAGCTCAAATTTTCGCGAAGAATTATTTAATTTACCATAATTTTTTCTAATTCTATTGTTTTCCATTCTGGATTCTTATCAATAAAATCCTTAAATACCCCTATATGACTCGCACCAGCTAAAATCATTATTCTATCATCACTTTCTTCTATGGACTTTTGAATTAAAGCATACATATATAAATTTCGTCGATACCATTCTGATGCCAGATAAGCACCAACAAAATTGTCTTTCTCACCGCCTTGATTCGCTACGCTCAAATACCAGTTTAAATCTTCTATTCTATTTTTATTGTTATTCTCATAAAACAACATTTCAGAAAGAGTTCTATTAGAATTGAATAAGTCATTCTCAAATTTTTCAATCCTTTCAAGTTCAAGGCTATCTTTTTCAATCAAGTGAAATTGTTTTGCTTTTTCCATTTGCGTAATTAAGCTATCATATGGAAAATCTGTTATTACATCCATAGCATACACTCGTTCATGCCGTAACTGTTTCGCTACCCTAAAACCTAGTTGAACGATTTCGTTTCTGGATTTTTCTTCATAGCCCTTTGGGACAAATCTACTATAGATACTATCCAATCTGCTTTGTTTTTCATATCGGTACTCTAAGAACACTTTATCCGGATTGAATTTTGATATTGCCGCTGTTATACGCTCCAATTCCAGTTGGTGTTTATCCATCAATACATCTGGTATGGATACCGACAACAAATCGCCATTATTCTCTGGATTGAAATTAGCAAAGTGAAAAGTGCCAACAAGAAGGACTTCTAGTTTTTTTAAACTCTCGTTCACATCTTTTTTAACAATACTATCAGTTGCATTCTGTTGACATGAGAAACATAACAAAATCACTAAGCTTAAAAATATATTTTTCATATACTTATTTAGATTATTTATCTTTTTTTATTACCTCCCTTACTGTGCTATTTTCTCCGCGTACCAATGTTACGGTAGAAGAGTTTCCTTCTGCAATATTAAATTGTAAAAGATTTGGATAATGCATTGCCCTAAATAAATCGTTTTCAAGATAAATCATTTCACTTTCTTTTTGTCCGTTAAAACGTTCAAAGAAAGGAGACTCTATAAATAGTGTATTATCTTTTTCAAATACTCTTATTTCAAACCCTTGTCCGTGCAAAAAATCACTATAGGTACCTATTAACTCTTTCTTTAATTTAGGCGGTATACTTTTAGTTTTTTCTTTTAACACTTTATTCCAATTCATAAGTGATAAAAGCTTTGTACGCGTATGGTCTATAACAGGAAACCGATTTGGTTTTTCTCCGTTTGCAAGAAAAACAAACCCATTTCCATCAGTCATCGTAGCATAAATGTCTCCTCCCACTCC
>CAYGUZ010000344.1:0-2709 GCA_964353215.1 uncultured Flavobacteriaceae bacterium | reverse complement strand
GAAAAATAGATATATAACACCTTAGCATTTTTAAAACCTTTCAAGTTCGAATCGAACTGAGGCTTGATCATGTCATAGAACTGCTGATCTGATGCCATGTCATTATCACTCATAAAAACAACCTTATCCTCTAGAACAGCTATTTCTGAATATTTAGCCGGAAAATATTTGTTGCTATCGTCGTACATCTTTAACAAATCTTGGATGTACCCATCCTTGTCCGCTCCTGAAGAATTCTTGATCTTATGCTTTAAGATTTTTTCTCCATAAGAAAAGTTTGCCTTATTGATATCAGGGCAAGCCTCATACGTCTTTTTCCAAGGCTCGTAAGCTGCATCATAATTTTTAACTTTTGCATGCTCTGCATAAATAGACAGATTTGTCATGCATTCTGGATTTTGTGCTTGAGCCATACTTAATCCTATCGACATAAGTATCGCTATCATCGTTAAGTAGAGTTTCGTCTTCATTTTTGTATTTTTAAAGTGGTTAATGTACAAATTTTTATAAAATGTTTCTCTTAACTAACTGTTTATCAAACATAAATTAATGAATTAAGAAAAAACATCGTGTTAGTTTATCTTTCTTTTAATGAACCATTTGTCATTTAATGAAAGCCCTACGTTTACTTTAAAGTAACTTTCTTCAATTAGACCGGCATCAGTAGTACCTCTTCTGCCAAGTTCAAAACCTAGATTCAAATTAGAAAAATTGTTTCCTAACGGTAGACCAAATCCAAAAGTTATGCCAAAGTTGTTTATCTCTTTATTATTAACGACCATACCGGTTTGATCATAGCGCAATCCGGCTCTGTAGGTTATTCTTTTAAAGTAACTGGTAAAAGAATCATAATCGGGCACAAAGTAACCACCAAATGCTATACTACTTGCATCATCATACTGTATATTTTCGATTCTTAAAAAGGTGTTTTCAAAAGAACTTAATTGCTGAAAACTATATTCGGCACCCATGAACCATTTGCGTTCTTCGCCAAACCCAAGACCTAAAGTTGTATTGGTAGGTATCTTCAATTCTGTATTTCTTAGGTTTTGTGCATCTAAATCTACATCTATGACTTCAATCTCTTGCCCATTAGTCGTTGAAAAAGACCCAATGATTTCGCTATTTTTAGACACAAGGTTTACTTGGGTGTTAACCCCGGCATGGGCAAAAAACGTATATTTTTCCCCTACCTTTTTCATGTAATTGGCTGCGTAGTTAAAATCAAAGCCGTTTACTTTAGATTCTCTATTATCAATAGTACCAAACTGAACGCTTTCGACAGTTTGTAAACGGTCATAATCTAACTTCCCGAAATTGTAATTAATAGTAGCCCCAAGGCTAAGATTTTTAATTGGCTCAAAGCCAATAGAAAGGTATACCCTATTTAAACCGCCCTCACCAGAAAATACATTTGTAGTTTCACCGCTAACCGAAGCAAGGTTATACCCTACCGAAGAATAGGGCATTAATCCAAAACCAAGACCTACCTTATTCGCTATTGGAAAACCAATGGCCAAATAATCTAAATTGGTGACCGAAGTGTTCTGTTGTTCTGTAAAATCTTTTAAACGTAAGGTGGTATTAGAAATACCGGCGGTATACGTTGTATAGATGAGCTTCGAGTATGCTGCCGGGTTGCGTAAATTAATGTGAATACTGTCTGGATACATTTGCAAACCGCCCATCATCTGGTTTTCTACGGTTCCGTTTGAACGGGAGTCTCCAATACCAAAGTACGAATAGGGAGAAACTGTACCATTCTGCGCATATATACTAAAAGAGATCAGGCATGCACATGAAATCAAAAAATTCTTAATCATCTAGCTTTTATTGTATTCCAGCAGGTAATTTAACCCCTCCAACAGAAATTTAGAATTGGCAAATATGGAATTTTTTAGCCGTTTACCAAAAAAATGAGCGTCACCGCCTGTTAAAATAACTGTTAAATCTTTAAAGCGCAGTTTATATTGTTCGATTACACCATCTACTTCGTTTGTCAATCCATTAATTACACCGCTATGCATGCTACTTTCCGTAGTATTTCCAACAAAATCTAGCAGCTCATTTGGCTCTAATAATGGCAAGCCATCTGTCTGGTTGTGCAGTGCCTTATATCGCATGGCCAACCCAGGGGAAATTGCGCCTCCCAGGTATTCACCATAATCATTGATCATATCATAGGTAATACAGGTGCCAGCATCTATAACCAAGGTGTTTTTTCGAGGGTTTTTGTAAAAAGCGGCGGTTACCAGGGCTATTCTATCGACGCCCAATGTTTGTGGCGTTGCATAACTATTTTTAAATGGTGTTTTTGAGGTATGCGCCAATACATGAACCTTACAAAACAGTGCAAGAATAGCAGGCTCTTTATCAAGTTTTCTGACCGATGAAATAATGGCATTATCAATTTTTGGAAAAGCCTCAAACATTTCTTTGATTTTTGAAAGAAAAATTACTGATGGTATTTTCTCATCGATTATCAATTTTTGATTCTCAAAAATGGCGAGCTTTATGCGCGTGTTTCCAATATCTACGACCAGATTCATATTACAAAGATGCCTATTTGTAAAAAAATGGCAGTGTTTTTTAAAGTTTTTGTTTGGATATCATAAATTTGAAATTATATTTGCAGCCCCTTACAAAGGGCAGAAAGGTACCTTAGCTCAGTTGGTAGAGCAACGGACTGAAAATCCGTGTGTCCCTGGT
>CAYGUZ010000343.1:0-2717 GCA_964353215.1 uncultured Flavobacteriaceae bacterium | reverse complement strand
GGTATTATGATACCTTCGTTGGATGCCTATTTAATTAATGAACTAGGTCTTAAACAAGATGTCGTGCGCCTACCGGTAACAGAAATGGGCTGTGCTGCCGGGGTGTCTGGTTTGATATATGCATCGCACTTTCTAAAAAATAATCCCGGTAAAAGGGCAGCGATAGTCGCCGTTGAAAGTCCTACAGCTACTTTTCAGCTTAACGATTTCTCCATGGCCAATATGGTAAGCGCGGCAATTTTTGGTGATGGTGCAGCTTGTGTGTTGCTTTCTTCTGAGGGGGAAGCCAAAGGCCCGAAATTTTGTGGTGAAGAAATGTACCATTTTCAAAATGCTACTCATATGATGGGTTTTGATTTGACCAATACAGGTTTAAAAATGATTCTTGATCCAACCGTGCCGGAGGTTATTGCAGAACATTTCCCTAAGATCGTGCACCCCTTTTTAGAAAAACACCATAGTTCCATCGAAAAAGTGGACCACTTGATTTTTCATCCGGGTGGGCGTAAAATTGTACAGACGGTTGAGGATTTGTTTGGTAAATTAGGAAAGGAAATTAATGATACTCGAGAAGTGCTCAGAAATTACGGAAACATGAGCAGTTGTACTGTTTTGTATGTTTTGGAGCAGTTTTTAGAGAAAGAAATAGCAAGTGGGGAACAAGGTCTTATTTTAAGTTTTGGCCCTGGTTTTTCCGCACAACGTGTTTTAATAGAATGGTAATGAATTTGGATGATGAATGTCCTTGGGCCTTAATTCTTGGCGGTAGCAGCGGCCTTGGTCTGGCGACAGCAAAAAAGTTAGGTTCGGAAGGTTATAATTTGATTGTGATCCATAGGGACCGAAAGTCCGATTTAGAAACAATCGATAAGGCCTTTAAAGAGATTATTCAAAGTGGTGTGCGTTGTATCGGTTATAATGTAGATGCTACGAATACTGAGAAACAACAATACCTCATTGCTGAAATAGCACAATTAGTGCAAAGCGCTAACATAAAAGTTTTGGTGCATAGTATCGCCAAAGGCAATTTGAAACCGATGTATTCCAGTGATTCCATAGAGTTGCACAGCCAAGATTTTCAGTTGACCATCAACGCGATGGCCCTAAGCTTGTATGATTGGGTAAAATTATTGGTGAAAAATCGATTGTTCTCTGAAGATGCACGAATTATCGCCTTTACCAGTGAAGGGAACAGCAAGGCTTGGCCAAATTATGCGGCAGTTTCTGCTGCCAAGGTAGCCTTAGAGGCTATAGTTAGAAATATTGCGCTTGAATTTGCACCGATTGGTATTAAAGCGAATTGTATTCAAGCGGGAGTGACCGATACGAAATCGATGCGAATGATTCCCAATAGTGAGGTTATTGTTGAAGAGGCCTTAAAACGAAATCCTAATGAACGTTTAACAAGGCCAGAAGATGTTGCAAATGCCGCTTTTCTTCTTACCAAAGAAGAGGCACAGTGGATTACAGGTACGGTTTTGAAAGTAGATGGAGGTGAAAGTTTACGGTGATGAAAAAAGAGGATATTTTAAAGTTATTACCTTACAAACCTCCTTTTCTTTTTGTGGATGCACTGAGCGAAGTCAATGAACATGGAGCAGTGGGGGAGTATACTTTTAAAGCGAATGCTGACTTTTACAGGGGGCATTTTAAAAATTTTCCCCTTACCCCAGGGGTTCTGTTAACGGAATGTTGTGCTCAAATAGGACTGGTATGTCTAGGGATATATCTTTTGGGCAAGGATATGGATAAAAATCTGAAAATAGGGCTTTCAAGCTCTGATATGGAGTTCTTGCACCCAGTTTACCCTAATGAAAAGGTTACGGTACGGTCCGAATTGGTTTATTTTCGATTTCACAAACTCAAATGCAGGGTTAAGATGTACAATGCAAAAAACGAGGTAGTTTGTAAAGGGGTTATTTCAGGAATGTTCAAAGCCTCTAATGATGAAAAATAGAGTGGTAATAACCGGTCTTGGAGTATGCGCACCTAACGGAACGGACATTTCTTCCTTTTCAAAAGCCATGGATGAGGGTATCAGCGGTATTCAGTTTTTTGAAAAATTAAAAGAACTAAATTTTTCATGTCAAGTTGCTGGAAAACCAAATGTTAAATATATTGATCTTACTAATTACTTTAGTAAGGTGCAACTAAAGGATTTGAACTCAAGCGGACTCGTTTATGGTGTGATTTCGGGCTTGGATGCATGGAAAGATGCCGGACTTGAAAGACAGGGTCATGAAAATCAGCCAGATTGGGAAAGCGGAATCATTTTTGGAACCGGAATACTAGGTGTCGATAAGTTTCGAGAATCAATATATAAATTGGACGAGGGGAACGTACGCAGATTGGGCAGTACTTCGGTAGTGCAGACCATGGCAAGTGGAATCAGTGCGTATCTAGGCGGTATTTTAGGCACCGGTAACCAGGTAACGACCAATTCGTCTGCCTGTACCACAGGCACAGAAGCTATTCTAATGGGTTATGAACGAATAAAATCGGGTAGGGCAAAACGAATGCTGGTCGGTAGTTGTAGTGATAGCGGACCCTATGTTTGGGGAGGCTTTGATGCCATGCGTATTCTTCCAAGAAAATTTAATGATACTCCCGAAGCCGCAAGCAGGCCCATGAGTGCTTCGGCATCAGGTTTTGTGCCTGGCAGTGGGGCAGGGGCACTGGTACTGGAATCTCTTGAAAGTGCCTAGGACCGCGGGGCT
>CAYGUZ010000342.1:0-2728 GCA_964353215.1 uncultured Flavobacteriaceae bacterium | reverse complement strand
CTGTTACGATAATTAAGTTTATTCACCCTTTTTATGAACTTATCTTTATTTGCTTTTACTCCATTTGCCAGCTCTTGCTCCCAACTTGACAATGAAATGCCATCTTCATTAAATACCATGGTTCTTGAATTTGATATCCCTATTACACGAATATTCAATTTCATTTCATTCTTCAAGTATGCTTTTTGCTTTTTGATCTGTGTTAAAAAACGTGCACCCACATTACCCACGCCCATTACAAATAGGTTCAACTGTTTTATATTTTCTTCAAAGAAAGCTTCATGCAAGGTGTTCAGTGCTTTTTTTACATCGTCTTTTTTTATTACCGCTGAGATATTTCGTTCTGAAGCGCCTTGTGCGATCGCACGTATGTTTACGTTGTTTTTGCCGAGGGTACTGAACATTTTTCCACTGAGTCCCTGATGACTTTTCATATTATCACCTACAAGTGCGACAATTGCTAGATTCTGTTCTACGTATATTGGGTCTATTCTTTTTGAAGCAATTTCATATTCGAAAGTGTTATTAATGGCTATAGCTGCTTGTTTTGCATCTTTATCCGAGATAGCGACACAAATGGAATGTTCTGATGAAGCCTGTGTAATCATTACGACGCTTATACCCGCTTGAGACAAGGTTTCAAAAAGCCGCTTAGATATTCCCGGAATACCTACCATACCCGAACCTTCTAAAGAGAGCAAAGTAATGCTTTCAACATGGCTAATACCGCGCACGGTTTTAGTGTTATCATTCTTATTTTTTGTTATGTATGTGCCTTTTTCTTGCGGTGCGAAGGTGTTTTTAATTACTATTGGAATTTCTTTGGTCAATACAGGCTGTATGGTTGGTGGATACAGCACTTTTGCGCCAAAGTGCGAAAGCTCCATTGCCTCTTCGTAAGAAATATGAGATACGCATTTAGCCTGTTTTACCAATTTTGGGTTAGCGGTATACATGCCACTTACATCCGTCCAAATCTCTAATACATCTGTATTCGTTGCCGCAGCAAGAATGGCTGCCGTATAATCAGAACCACCTCTTCCTAAAGTAGTTGCGTTTTCATTGTGTGAAGAAGAGACAAAACCAGGTACAACAGTCACTTTTTCTTTTACATCGGCGAAATAAGTACTACAGGTATGATAAGTAAGTTCAAAATCGACGTTGGCGCCTCCGAAATTCTCATCTGTTTTAATTAGTGTTCTTCCATCTTTAAACGTAGCATCAAGACCTTCCGAAATAAAGAACTCACTTATTATAAAAGAAGAAAGTAATTCACCATAACTAACAACTTTGTCAGAAAGTCTAGGGGTGGTTTCTCCTATTAAAAATGATCCTTCAAGTAAAGTTTCAAGGTCATTAAGCTCACTTTTAACGCTGCTCAAAATCGCACTTTGTTTATTTATTGGGAAAAGGTTTTTTATGGCCGTAATATGCCTCTCTTCAATCTCATTTAGAATATTTTTGTAATTTTTATTTTGTGATGATGCAAGGTCTAAGCTATTAAGAAGCATATCCGTAACACCTCCAAAAGCAGAAACAACCACCCCTATTTTAGAATCAGCTGTATTTTGAACTATGGATTTTACTTTTTTTATATTTTCATCATTGGCCACCGAAGTGCCTCCGAACTTTAAAATTTTCATTTAAAATAAATTTGAAGAAATTGTGAAACAATTAGTTATACGGACGAATATTAATAGCACATTACCCCAATGGGGTAATAATAACGGTAGAAGTGATAACTGATGTTGTATACATCGAAGTCGCTAATGTGTCCAATTGTTTAAATTGCATGGTCAAATGTAGTACTTTTGGTTTCTGCATCAAATGATTCCTAAATTTTTGTCAATTCCTTAATTTCTAATACACTTCTTTGCTAAATGAAAATATTTAATGCCCAACAGATATACGCTGCTGATAAATTCACAATAGAGAAACAAGCAATTACTAGCGATGCTTTGATGGAAAGAGCGGCAGAAAGAATTTTTAGCTGGGTGCATTCTAGGTTGCAAAGTGCGAAAATCAAAATTCATTTGTTCTGCGGCATCGGGAATAATGGGGGTGATGGTATTGCACTTGCCAGGCATTTGGTAGAGAATGGTTACGAGGTTGCCGTGTATGTGGTAAATTATAGTGACAAACGTTCTAAAGATTTCTTGATTAATCTTGATAGGTTAAAGGAAAGAAAGCTCTGGCCAGAGTTTTTAGATTCAGACTGCGAGTTCCCTGAAATCGGACATGAAGATATTATCATTGATGCTATTTTTGGTATAGGCCTAAATAGAGCTCCTGAAGATTGGGTAGCCAAATTAATTGTGCATATTAATGATTCTGCGGCTTTTATTCTTTCTATAGATGTGCCGTCAGGCTTGTTTTTGGATAAAGTTCCTGATAACCCCGAGCAAGTTATAAGGGCAAATCACGTACTCAGTTTTCAAGCACCAAAGCTTGTGTTTTTTCTTCCCGAAACCGGTGTGTTTCTAAATCAATGGGAGTCTTTGGATATAGGTTTGGACCAAGAATACCTTTATAAATCAGAAACCGATTTTGAATTTATTGGAAAGCCTGAAGTTTTACCACTCTATATACCTCGACTTAAGTTCTCGCACAAAGGAAATTATGGACATGCTGTTATTGTTGGTGGCAGTTATGGAAAAATAGGTGCCGTTAATTTGGCTGCCAAGGCATGTTTAAAAGTTGGTAGCGGACTCGTGACCACCTTTATACC
>CAYGUZ010000341.1:0-2745 GCA_964353215.1 uncultured Flavobacteriaceae bacterium | reverse complement strand
GTTGAAATCGCTACCAAAAGGTGCTTCTCCCTTAGACTTTGCATTCCATATTCACACCGAAATCGGCATGAAAACCCGTGGCGCCAAAGTGAACGGAAAATTAGTTCCGCTAAATACGGTGCTTCATAGCGGTGATCAGGTAGAAATCATTACTTCTGAAATTGCAAAACCCAACCAGAACTGGTTAGATTATGCCCATACGGCTCGAGCTAGGGCCAAAATTAAATCCTCGCTCAGAGAAGAAAAGAAAGAAGTTGCCGATGATGGAAAAGAGATTCTTAGAAGAAAACTCAAGTCGCAAAAAATTACGCTTAACGAAGATGTCGTCAATAAAATGGTCATCTACTTTAAGTTAAAGACCAGTTTAGATTTATTCTTTAGGGTAGGTAATGGCGCTATTGACAATCAAAAAATAAAAGATTTTGTTGCCAACTACAACAATGCTTTCATCAATTTCTTTAAAAATAAGATTCGACGTACTCCTGTACCAGAGGATATCAACAAAGATGAGATAACGTCAAAATATGACATGCTTGTTTTTGGCAGCGAAGAAGAAAAATTAGAATACAAATTGTCACAATGCTGCAATCCTATCCCCGGTGATGAAGTTTTTGGTTTTGTCAGTGTAACCGATGGCATTAAGGTGCATACTAAAAACTGCCCTAACGCGATTTCCCTTCAATCTAATTACGCTTACCGCATTATCTCTGCAAAGTGGATAGATTCATCACAAGAAGATTTTTCTGCCGATATTTCGCTCACTGGTATCGATAACCTTGGTTTGGTGAACGAAATCACAAATATAATTTCAGATAACATGCATGTAAATATGCGCAACCTTAATTTTAGTACCGATGGCGGCACTTTTTCTGGTAAGATTACGGTGGTCGTGAAAAACAAAAATATTCTTAAAAAATTGGTTGATAATTTGAAGCGAATTGAAGGTATTGATAAAGTAAGTAGGATTTAATTTTTAACTGTACATTTGCAAAATAGCACAGGAATATCGCCATGGACAATACCAAAAATCAGGAAATCGTAAAAAACGTATTTACTACGTTTCTAGAGGAAAATGGGCATAGAAAAACACCTGAACGCTATGCAATTTTACAAGAGATTTATGAAAGTGAAGATCATTTTGATGTAGAATCTTTATACATTAAAATGAAGACTAAAAATTATCGTGTAAGCAGGGCTACCCTTTACAATACCATTGAGCTACTTTTAGACTGTAAATTGGTAAGAAAACACCAGTTTGGAAAAAATCAGGCGCAATACGAGAAATCTTATTTCGATAGACAGCACGATCATGTTATTTTGACCGATACCGGTGAGGTCGTAGAATTCTGTGATCCTCGAATTCAGTCAATTAAAAAAACAATTGAAGAAGTATTTGACATTAAAATCAATACCCATTCTCTATATTTCTACGGAACCAGAAACAAAGAAAAAAACCTAACCGATTAACCAAAAAACTTCATGGTAGATTTATTGCTTGGGCTCCAATGGGGAGACGAAGGAAAAGGAAAAATTGTTGATGTACTTACAAAAGATTATAAT
Organism: uncultured Flavobacteriaceae bacterium; assembly: GCA_964353215.1. GTDB lineage: Bacteria > Bacteroidota > Bacteroidia > Flavobacteriales > Flavobacteriaceae > Croceitalea. The sequence continues at coordinate 1,185 of CAYGUZ010000341.1, read as the reverse complement.
ATCATTGCACGATTTCAAGGTGGCCCAAATGCAGGTCACACCTTAGAATTCGATGGTATAAAACATGTTTTAAGAACTATTCCCTCAGGAATTTTTCACGAAGATTCTACAAACGTAATTGGTAACGGGGTCGTTATCGACCCAGTGGTCTTTGTTCAAGAATTAGATGGTTTAGACCAGTTTGATCTTGACTATAAATCAAAGTTGATCATTTCGAGAAAAGCGCACGTTATACTGCCAACACATCGTCTGTTGGATGCAGCCTCGGAAACCTCTAAAGGAAAAGCCAAGATTGGTTCTACTTTAAAAGGTATTGGACCAACTTATATGGATAAAACCGGACGAAACGGTATTCGAATTGGCGATTTGGAATTACCCAACTGGAAAGAAAAATATAGAGCACTGGCCAACAAGCATGAGGCAATGATCGGATTCTACAATGTAGATATTCAATACAGCCTAAATGAAATGGAAGATGAGTTCTTTGCGGCCGTGGAACGTTTAAAAGAATTACAATTCATAGATAGCGAAGAGTATTTAAACCAAGCACTTACAAGTAAAAAAACAATTCTGGCCGAAGGGGCGCAAGGTTCTTTGTTGGATATAGATTTCGGAACATACCCCTACGTAACCTCATCTAACACTACCGCTTCAGGGGCTTGTACTGGCTTAGGTATAGCGCCAAATAAAATTGGGGAGGTATTCGGAATATTCAAAGCCTACACGACAAGAGTCGGTTCAGGGCCTTTTCCTACCGAGTTGTTTGATGAGACCGGTGCTGAAATGGCTCGCATAGGTCACGAATTCGGTGCGGTTACAGGTCGGCCAAGACGCTGTGGATGGCTCGATTTAGTGGCGCTCAAATACGCTTGTCAGGTCAACGGTGTAACCCAGTTGAGCATGATGAAAGGCGATGTGCTTTCAGGGTTCAAAACTTTAAAAGTTTGTACCGCATATAAGTACAAAGCAGAAACCATAACGCACTTACCTTTTAATATTGAAGCAGAAAATGTTACGCCTATTTATACCGAATTTAAAGGTTGGAAAGAAGATTTGACCAAAATGAGGAGCGTGTCCGAATTTCCAAAAGAATTAAACGAGTATATTGAATTTTTAGAGAAGGAACTTAATATTCCCATTAAAATTGTTTCTGTTGGGCCCGATAGAACACAGACGATTCATAGG
>CAYGUZ010000340.1:0-2750 GCA_964353215.1 uncultured Flavobacteriaceae bacterium | reverse complement strand
GAATTACCCTTGGCAATTAAAAATGAGATAAGTCATCGTGGTAGGGCCATTCAAAAACTCATTACTTTTCTGCAAAGTAGTTAAGCCGTAATCATGGTAATTTGAATAAATGCCGATTAACAAATTAATTAACAGTACCTTTGCCGAAAATTTAACGCCGCCGGTATGGCAGGTGTTGTCATGAGCCTCGGTTTATAGGAAACAATCGCTCTATTCAACACACATATTTGCGATTACTATAAACATTATGTCAAAATTTGAAAGTTTGGGACTCCAAAAGTCCCTTTTGTCTGCTATTACAGATTTAGGATTTGAAAATCCTTCCGAAGTTCAAGAAAAAGCAATTCCAATTTTATTAGAAGATGATACTGATTTAGTCGCCTTGGCTCAGACCGGTACAGGTAAAACAGCCGCTTTTGGTTTTCCGCTTATTCAAAAAATCGATTCCGCAAGTAGAACTACCCAAGGCTTAATATTATCGCCTACTAGAGAACTATGCTTGCAGATTACCAATGAGATGCAGCTCTATTCAAAATATGAAAAAGGAGTTAACATTGTTGCCATTTACGGCGGGGCGAGTATTTCAGATCAAGCGAGACAAATTAAAAAGGGAGCGCAAATCGTTGTAGCTACTCCTGGTCGTATGAAAGATATGATTGGGCGAGGTATGGTCGATATTTCTAAAATAGATTACTGTATTCTTGATGAAGCAGATGAAATGTTAAACATGGGATTTTTTGAAGATATCAAAGACATCCTCTCCAATACTCCTAAAGAAAAATCTACGTGGTTGTTCTCGGCAACCATGCCTAGAGAAGTTTCTACCATTGCCAAAAAGTTTATGCACAGCCCTAAAGAAATTACGGTTGGTGCAAAAAACTCTGGCGCGAGCACCGTGCAACATGAATATTACGTTGTCAGTGGCCGTGACCGTTACCCTGCATTGAAACGCTTGGCAGATGCCAACCCAGGCATCTTCTCGGTTATTTTTTGCAGAACAAAGCGCGATACCCAAAGGGTCGCCGAAAAGTTGATAGAAGATGGTTACAATGCTGGGGCACTGCATGGTGACCTAAGTCAAAATCAGCGTGACCTAGTGATGAATTCCTTCCGTAAAAAACAAATACAAATGCTTGTGGCTACGGATGTAGCCGCGCGTGGTATTGATGTAGATGATATTACCCACGTTATAAATTACCAATTACCAGATGAAATCGAAACCTATACCCACAGAAGTGGTCGTACAGGTAGGGCCGGAAAATCTGGTATTTCAATGGTTATTGTGACGCGGAGCGAAATGCGAAAAATAAATGCTATTGAGCGCAAAATCGGACAAGAATTCTTGGAGATGAAAATCCCTACCGGGATACAAATCTGTGAAATTCAGCTCTATCACTTGGTCAACAAAATTAAAGACACCAAGGTCAATGAAGAGATTGATGTTTATTTACCAGCGATCAATAATGTTCTTGAAGGTATAGATAGAGATGAACTAATTAAAAAAATAGTTTCTGTAGAATTTACACGCTTCTTTACCTATTATAATAAAACAAGAGATCTTAATTCAGATGACAGGTCTAATAAAAGAGAGCGTGGTGAATCCCGTGATTCCGGCGAAATTCCAAAAGACGGTTCAGTTCGCTATTTCATTAATGTTGGCGAACGTGACAACTATGATTGGATGTCTCTAAAAGACTTTTTAAAAGATACTTTAGATTTGGATAAAGATGATATCTACAAGGTAGATACCAAAGATACTTTCTCTTTTTTCAATACAGACGCTAAGTTTACCCCACTTATTTTAGAGACCTTTTCAGATTTTAAAGTCGATGGTCGTTTCGTGAACGTTGAAGTTTCAAAAAGCCCTGGCGGCAGTGGACGCGGTGGCGGACGAAACAGAGGTAGTGGTGGTGGTAGAGAGACCGCAAAAAAGGCGGTTTTGGCGGTGGCGGAAGAAAAGACCGTAATTCCTCTTACAAAGGTGGCAAAAGCGGTGGAGGTAAAAGCAAGAGTAAAAAGAATAAGGGGTTCTATTAGTTAAGAGCTTCCCAAAATGTATCTATAATCTTAGCTTTATTTTCTTTGTTTCGTATTTTTAGCGGAGAAAATTGCTTCATGAAGAAACTTTTACCCCTTGTTTTAGTGTTATGCTGCTTTGTCGGCTTTGCCCAAGAAGAAAACGAAATGGAGCAGGAGCTTCAAGCTACAGTAATAAATGCTCAGACGGATTTTCCTTTAGAAAGCGTTCATGTTATTAACCTTAATAAAGTAAAAGGAACTATTACCAATAAAAAAGGGGAATTTACGATAACAGCTTCGGTGAATGATACGCTATACCTCACCTATTTAGGTTTTAAACCTCAAAAAGTCAAGGTTACCAATGATATGTTCAAGTTTGAGGATACCAAAATTTCCTTGACCGAACTGGCATTTGCGCTAGAGGGGGTTACGGTAAGACCATACCAGTTAACAGGATATCTCGAAATCGATGTGAAAAATCTTCCCATCAACGATGCATACCAGTATAGTATTTCGGGGCTTAATAAGAGTTATGAGGCCGGTAATAAAAACCCTAGTGCCGTCACAAAAGTTCTTGGTGCTATTTTAAATCCTGCCGATTTATTACGCAATCTTTTTGGTAAAAAACCACGTCAAATGCGAAAGTTACAGCAAATGAAACAAGACGACGATATTCGCAATTTACTGGCGTCAAAATTCGACAGAGAAACGCTTACCGAGTTGTTACAAAT
>CAYGUZ010000339.1:0-2751 GCA_964353215.1 uncultured Flavobacteriaceae bacterium | reverse complement strand
AATAATCAGCAAGTGGCCTTTAAAAATGTAAAGGCGAATACTTTAAGTTTAGTCATAAATTGAGTTTTAAAATTTAATTAGGCGGTAGCCATCATTTTGTAATTGTATCAAAGCGGTCATCGCCGATAATGATAATTGCACACCGGAAATGGTTTCTTCTATCGGAAAATCTCTGGATAAGGATGATTGTCCGCAGAATATAAAATCTGTACCAGCGTCCATCAATTGCTGCACCATTTCTGCATTCGGATTATCTGTACCATATCGTTTTTTATAAGCTTCATTGGTAATGATATCTTTTGATGCTTTGTTATGGACCACTAAGGCGACTTTCATGTTTTCTTTTGACACTCCATTTTGTGCATGCATATTCAAAAATCTTGCAGCTGTTTCAATGCTTCTATTTAAAGCAGAAGTGTCTTCGGGACTGTTCATAATATCAAAGACCACTTTTAATTCGGTATCACTTTCTATCTTATAATCTTGACCTTCGATTTGCCAAACTTTACCATAGTCCGCGATAATCGGTCCTGCTTTTTTTTCTTGGGCTGCGATACTAATTGTGAAAAGTATCAATAAGCTTAAAAGGAAGTATTTTTTGTTAATAAAGGCTAAATATATCCAAAAATAGAAGAAATACCATTTTCTGTTCAAAAGTATTTAAAGCTTCATTTCAACAAACCAAGTAGATTGGCTAATTTCACCTTTTGACTTTAATTTATCTGTGGAAGAAAAGATTGCTTATTTAAAAGGATTGAACGAAGCCCAGTTGGCGCCTGTTTTACATAAAGACGGTCCGTTAATGGTTATTGCTGGTGCAGGTTCTGGAAAAACCAGGGTTTTAACTTACCGTATAGCCCATTTAATGGCGCAAGGGGTAGATTCTTTTAATATTCTGGCCTTAACTTTTACCAACAAGGCGGCCCGCGAGATGAAAAAGCGTATAGCGGACATCGTTGGTAGTTCAGAAGCTAAAAACCTGTGGATGGGAACCTTCCATTCCGTATTTGCCAAACTCTTACGATTTGATGGTGATAAATTGGGGTATCCTAGCAATTTCACTATTTATGATACCCAAGATTCTCAACGCTTAATAGCCTCGATCATTAAAGAGATGGGGCTCGATAAGGATATTTATAAGTATAAGCAAATACAGAATAGGATATCTTCTTATAAAAACAGCTTAATTACCGTAAAAGCCTATTTTCAGAATCCTGAATTGGTAGAAGCCGATGCGATGGCAAAACGACCAAGGCTCGGTGAGATTTACCAAAACTACGTGAATCGTTGTTTTAAAGCGGGGGCAATGGATTTTGATGATCTATTGTTAAGAACCAACGAATTATTAACGCGTTTCCCTGAGGTTTTAATGAAGTATCAAGATAGGTTCCGCTATATTTTGGTAGACGAGTACCAAGATACCAACCATTCGCAATACCTTATTGTTAAGGCACTTTCTGACCGATATCAAAACATTTGTGTCGTAGGTGATGATGCACAAAGCATCTATTCTTTCCGCGGGGCAAATATTAGTAATATTCTAAATTTTCAGAAAGACTACGACGATGTGGGCATGTACCGTTTAGAACAAAACTATCGTTCTACCAAGAATATAGTGAATGCTGCCAATTCCATAATTTCCAATAATAAGAATCAGCTAGAAAAAGTCGTTTGGACCTCCAATGATGAGGGAAACAAAATAAAAATACACCGCAGTATTACCGATGCCGAGGAAGGCCGCTATGTGGCCGCTTCGATTTTTGAGAATAGAATGCAGCACCAAATGGGCAATGGTGAATTTGCGGTGCTATATCGCACCAATTCACAGTCTAGGGCCATTGAAGATGCTTTACGTAAGAGTGATATTCCCTATCGTATCTATGGTGGACTTTCTTTCTATCAACGCAAAGAGATAAAAGACGTTTTGGCCTACCTGCGTTTGGTAATTAACCCTAAAGACGAAGAGGCCCTAAAGCGTATTATTAATTTTCCTGCACGGGGTATTGGGCAGACAACGGTCGATAAATTGGTAGTTGCTGCAAATCACTATGGACGTTCGATATTTGAAGTGATAGAGAATTTACCAAAGCTAAATCTTAAAATCAATAGTGGCACTACCCGAAGATTAGAAGATTTTGCCACTATGATCAAGAGCTTTCAAATAATGAATGAAGGTGCCGATGCCTTTACCCTGGCAGAACATGTGGCCAAAAAGACCGGACTGTTACTGGAATTCAAGAAAGATGGCACTCCCGAAGGGATTGGTAAAATGGAGAATATTGAGGAATTACTCAATGGTATTCAAGACTTTGTCGAAGGCCAAAAAGAATTGGCGGATACTACTGGCAGTTTAACCGAATTTTTAGAAGATGTGGCATTGGCTTCTGATTTAGATAAGGACACTGGTGATGATGATAGGGTAGCCTTAATGACGATTCACTTGGCAAAGGGGCTGGAGTTCCCTTATGTTTATATTGTTGGGATGGAAGAAGATTTGTTTCCTTCTGCCATGAGTATGAACACACGAAGTGAACTAGAGGAGGAGCGAAGGTTATTTTATGTGGCACTGACCCGTGCAGAGAAACAAGCCTACTTGACCTATACTCAAAACCGTTACCGTTGGGGGAAACTTATAGATGCTGAGCCCAGCCGATTTTTAGAGGAGATTGAAGAGCAATATGTAGAGAATTTAACTCCGGTAAACGATGGTTACCGCTATAAGTCTATCATAGATGCTGATATCTTTGGTGA
>CAYGUZ010000338.1:0-2758 GCA_964353215.1 uncultured Flavobacteriaceae bacterium | reverse complement strand
ACTCAGATAATACCTATTTAACTGTTTTTGTAGATGGCGAGATTAACGGTGAAACGCGTCGAAGGGTTTTAGAAGACGATATTTTAGTTACCCCTGAGGGCAGACGTTCAAGTCTACCATGGAAGAGCGATTTTAACGGACAGCCTTTTCAAATAGATTTTGTTGATTTTAAATGGGGCGCTAATAAAGAATGGGTTGCGGACGAAACGGGAAAAAATTATCTGAAAATAGTGGAGGCCGGTGATGGGCAACGCCATGAACATTATTTAGAGGATGGAAAAATTGCCAACATTCATAATATTCTCTTTTCTTTAAATAAAGAGACACAAGGCGCTATCAATATATTTGCCACCGATAGTGTTTACACCATCAAGGCTGCATTTGATGGTGGTTTTATGCGAATGGCGGACCAATTTAAAGGTGAAGTTTTCAAAGATAGTCTGCAACAACTTCAATTGCGATCGCTATATACCATGGCCGGAACTCAATTCGTAATACCAGAACCGGTAACAAAAGGCACATACATAGCGGTGCCGTCAACGGTGCCGTTAGCCAGAGATGGTGTTAAGGACACTTTGATTCTTGAGGTAACGGCCAATGGCAATACGAGCATTCAGAAATTAACTGGAGAAAAGGGCATGTCAGATTTTTCAGACAAATTTTCACTAGGGGAACTGGATTTTTCTTTGAAATATGGTTCCAAAGCTTACGAGTTACCATTTAATGTTAAGTTGAATGATTTTATTGCTGAAAAGTATCCAGGTACAGAGAGTAGTTATAAATCTTTTATGAGTAAAATTACTGTGGAAGACGAGCGCCCTTTTGATTATGACATATTTATGAATCATGTACTTGACCATAAAGGATATCGCTTTTTTCAAGCTAGTTTTATGCCCGATGAAAAAGGGACTATCTTATCAGTAAATCATGATAGGTGGGGCACTTGGGTTACCTATGCCGGTTATTTTTTGCTATACATTGGCTTGATGGGTATTATGTTCTTTGGTAAAACGCGCTTCAAAGATTTGACTAAATTGTTGGATAAACTGAAAGCTAAAAAAGAGGCTTTACTCCTAATCGTATTTTTATTCTGTTCACTTGGTACTATTGCCCAAAATGCAAATGATGCTCACGCCCACAATGGCCTACCTACACAATTTCAGATAGACTCTGTTTTAAAGGCAACAACAGTCTCTAAGGCACATGCCGATAAATTCGGAACCTTAATTATTCAAGATGAAGGAGGGCGTATGAAGCCTATACATACTTTTTCTTCTGAATTACTACGTAGAATTAGTGGTAAAAATTCATATAAGGATTTAAACTCAAATCAAGTTTTTATATCGATGATGCTAAACCCAGTGCTTTGGTACAATACTGAGTTTATTTCTTTAGGCGAAAAAGGAAACGATAGTATTCGAAAAATTGTTGGCGTAGCGAAAAAGCAGAAGTTTGTTAAAGCTACCGATTTTTTTGATGCCAAGGGCAATTATAAGTTACAACCCTATATTAGAGAGGCAACCTCTACAACTAATCCTAATAAATTTCAAAAAGACTTTAAGAAAGCTTCTGAGCGGTTGAGTCTATTAGATGTCGCTTTAAGCGGAAAGATGATGAAGATATTTCCCTTATTGAACGATGAAAATAATAAATGGATCGCTGCCGTTGAATATCGTTCTGGGCAGTTTCAAGTCAAAGACTCGTTGTATGCCAATTTTATGAATAATGCTATTCCGTATTATTTAAATACTGTTAAAAATGCCATTGCATCGGGTGACTATACCGAGTCTGATAAGTTGTTGGAAGCATTTCATCAAAATCAGAAAAACCATGGGGCTGAGGTTTTGCCTAGCGACCAAAAAATTAAAACCGAGATAATCTATAATAAGCTAGACATTTTTAACCGTTTATACCAATACTATGTGATGGTTGGGGGTCTGCTGTTCTTCATCTTAATTTTTAGAATATTTAGGGACCGTGAAATATGGAAAGCAGCTACATATTTCTTTAAGGGCTTAATTATTTTGTTATTCGTTTGGCATACAGCAGGCTTGGTTCTACGCTGGTATATTTCTGGACATGCCCCATGGAGTGATGCTTATGAAAGTATTTTGTATGTTTCTTGGGCTACTATGGGTATGGGGCTATTGCTTGGAACTCGTAAAAGTGATTTGACACTTGCAGCAAGTGCTTTTGTAACAGCTTTGTTGTTATGGGTCGCACATCAGAGTTGGGTCGATCCCGAAATTGCCAATCTACAGCCGGTATTAGATAGTTATTGGTTGATGATACATGTGGCGGTAATTGTAGGAAGCTACGGCCCTTTAACCGTGGGTATGATATTAGGGGTAGTATCTTTATTACTCATCACGCTTACTACTAAAAAGAATAAAAAACGCATAGACATTAATCTTAAAGAGCTCACCACCATTAATGAACTGGCTTTAACAGTTGGTTTAGTTATGCTGACCATAGGAAATTTTCTTGGAGGACAATGGGCCAACGAAAGTTGGGGTCGCTATTGGGGCTGGGACCCAAAAGAAACTTGGGCCTTAATTTCAATAATGATTTATGCCTTTGTCTTACACATGCGGTTGGTACCAGGCTTACGGGGCAGATGGACTTTTAGTTTTGCAAGTATAGTAGCTTACGCAAGTATTATGATGACTTATTTTGGGGTAAATTTTTATCTCTCTGGATTACATAGTTATGCTTGCGTAGATCAAGTTATATCTCGGAATTTTATATGGTACAGAGT
>CAYGUZ010000337.1:738-2769 GCA_964353215.1 uncultured Flavobacteriaceae bacterium | reverse complement strand
CTATATGATTTACCATGATAGCGATAGAATTACTTTCAGGGTTGTATTGCCAAAATAAATCATCTTCGTTTAATTGTTCAAATGTTTTTTCGCCGAGCAACTTATAGTATTCAAATTGTTTCTTAATGCTATTCAAATAATTTTCTTGCATTTGGCTTTTTTTAATTAAAATAGGTGCAGCCTTTGGTTTATGACCATTAAAATTAAATTACTAATTCTTAAATTATTTCAAAGCTTTTTTATAGGTTCTTCTACGTTTATGGGTGACTGGATCAAAATGTTTCCAAAGTTGACGAATTGCGACGTTATCTTCCAATTCTGGGGTGCGAATACAATTAACGATTCCTCTTTCATTAAAGGTATGGTAATATTCATTAAAAATAATAGCGGTAACTCCTTTGTTTTGGTATTCTGGATGAATGCCAATAAGGTAAAAAATCACATCTTTACTATGCTTTTTAGCTTTTAAGAGGTGGACTATGCCAAACGGAAATAATCTTCCGTTAGCTTTTTGTAGGGCTTTGGAGAATGATGGCATCACTATGGCAAAGGCTACCAATTTGTTATCTGTGTCGACCACAAATTTTATATATTCCGGATTTATAAAACTGATATATTTTTTTTTAAAATAGGCTTTCTGTACATCAGTAATTTTTACGAAAGAGGAAAGCTTCGCATAAGAATCGTTGAACAAATCGAACATTTTATCCACCCAAGACATAATATCTTTACTATTGGTAAAATTCATCGCTCTGAGCCCATAGCGCTTTTTAATCAGCATATTCGCTTTGGCGAAAATTTTTGGGTCTGCATTTGAAAAAAGAAATTTATTTTCTAGATATTCTTTTTCTTTAACAAAACCGTGTTCTTCAAAGTGAGACTGATAATAGGGGTGGTTGTACCAGGTAATCATCGTGCCAATATGGTCAAAACCATCTATCAACACCCCTACCTTGTCCAAATTGGAAAAACCAACAGGACCTTCCATATACTCCAGCTTTTGCTGCTTGCCAATTTCAGCTACTTTTTCCAACAATGCTTTGGATACTTCGAAATCATTAACAAAGTCAAACCATCCAAAGCGCATTTTTTTAAGCTTTTGCTCTTTGATCTCTATCCAATTTACTATTGCTGCGACCCGACCTACTATCTTATCTTGTCGATACGCAAGGAAGAATCGTGCTTCGGCATTTTTGAAGGCTGGGTTTTTGGTCTTATCAAAAGTTTCTAGCTCGTCTTTAATAATAGGAGGTACCCAATATTTATTGTCTTTGTAAAGCGAAAAAGGAAATTTTACAAAAGCCTTAAAATCGGCAGGGGATAGTACTTCTTTGATGGTGACCATGCATTGTAGTTTGTGAATGCCAAATCGAGCGCCGCCGAGAAGTTTTTACCATAGAATAAGTGCGATTCTCGACTGCGCTCGAATTGACACTTTGATTGCCCTACAATATTAAGGATATTAGAGAAGGATGAAAAATGAATATTTCGCTGATTTAGAAGTCTAGCTCGCTTTTCTTCTTTTTTTTCTTACGTTTCCTCTTCATACTCTTTTTCTTGATTTTACTGCTACTGTCGTCACTTTTAGTTTGAATCAATTCATCCTTATGAAAATCTAAACGATATGAAAGTCCTGTAGAAGCAAATATGCTAGAAGGAGTGGTCTTAAAACTTCCACCAAAATTAACATCAACTTGAAAATTGCGACTAAACAAATGCGCAATACCACCACGCAGTAATAAATCGTTGTATCTGTCACTATTTATACCTTGATGCTCCACAAAAACGCTCCACTTTGGGTTTTTAAAGGCATGCGATAATGAAACGGTATAACTTAATTCAGGAAAGTCCGTAGTGATTCTATCATACGCGATATTAGAAATAAAGACCAACCTTGGCGAAAGTGCACTTTGTAATGCAACCATACCACGATAAGAAATAGTGGCGGCTTCTCTATAAAAAGCATTTTCGCCAAAATTAATCGTAGCACCTCCATAAACCCAAACAGCAGCGATCAGCATTAACAACTCA
>CAYGUZ010000337.1:0-728 GCA_964353215.1 uncultured Flavobacteriaceae bacterium | reverse complement strand
TTTCCACTGAAATTTATTATTGGCCCTCCAACTATATAAATTTGGCTTATTAGCTTCTGAATTTTTAAAAGGATCGAACAGTAGGTATTTTAGTCCGATTCTATTTCGTCTAAAATCTGTTCTGGTTTCCTCTAAATTAAGATTATTAAAAGTGATATTCTGGCTCACATAAGTGCCTTCATAGTTTAACTCCAGTTTCTCCAATAGCAATCCATACCGGAGAGCAATGTCTCCTCCAAAAATATTGGAATCGTAATTAATATCAGAATGATTCTGTATTTCATAGAGCAACCCGATTTCCATTTGCACCACATTCTTACCAACTGCATATGCGCTAACGGAGACTCCGGGTCTATTTGAATTTATAACATCCGTGTATTGGGCAGAAACTAATAATGGTAAAAGGAGTAATAGAAAAGCTTTTTTTTGAAAGGCCATAGCACCGATTTTAATACTATTTTATGAAACTTTTTGTGGGTTTGAGATACTTACAATGTAATTTTGAATCAATAGCAACAGTAATATGGTTTTATTACAAACGATTTTAATACTAATCTTAGTATACTACGGGGTTAAATTACTTTTAAAGTGGTTAGCGCCGAAATTGCTCAACTATGCCGTCAAAAAGACAGAAGAACGTTTTGGGCAGCAATTCGGTAATTTCGATACCCATACAAAATCGCAACAAAAAGCACAGGCCCCAGGCCATAAAAAAAGCAGGCCAAAAT
>CAYGUZ010000336.1:2301-2773 GCA_964353215.1 uncultured Flavobacteriaceae bacterium | reverse complement strand
ATTTTATACGGAACTTGTAAGGCCTTCATTCTTTTGAAGAATTCAAAGTCTTCCATAAGCACCTGCTTTTCGTTAAAACCACCTAGGTTTTCAAAAACAGATTTTTTAATAAATAGGCACTGATCCCCGCCTCCTGTAAATATGCCGTCTTTAGAGGTAAAAGAAGCATTTAAATTTAAAAAGAAGCTTTCTTTATCAAACTTATACGAGAAAAATCCCGCATCGTTTCCATTATCAATAGTCTGTTTAATGTCTGAGAAAAAATCTGCTGGAGGTTTTACATCGGCATGTAAAAAAACCAAGATTTCTCCTTTTGCCAACGCGGCTCCTTTATTCATTTGAACGGCTCGGCCTTTTTTTTCGCAACAGAGATATTGTACCATTTCAAAACCCACTATCGCTTGAGAATCATCGGCATTCTCCTTTGATAACCACACCAAAACAACAAACACCACCACCACCACTACAACTA
>CAYGUZ010000336.1:0-2291 GCA_964353215.1 uncultured Flavobacteriaceae bacterium | reverse complement strand
AAACAGACCAAAACCTCAACATTAAACCCTGCTGCCAGCTGTGATAATTTAGGCAGTAATGCCTCTAAATTGGCCTTTTCGTTATGTGCGGGTACAATTACACTGATCATAGTCGGGAAAGCTTTGAACTATTTACGTAATTTAGGTATTTAAGGTTTGAAAAAGCACAAGTGAAAGATTGGTCCATATTTAACGACAAAACCCTTGCTGAAAATTTTCCGTACATATTAGCGAATCTAACAAGAAATAAAATGAAAAATAACGTAATCTTTCTACTTTTTTTAGTCTTATTAAGCTGTTGCAAGGTCAAGGAGGCTCCCCTTAAAAATTCAGGCATAAAAACCACAGATTTTAACAAGCTATCAGAGCAGTTTCTAGAATTTGCTAGAGACGGAAAGGATACCAAGGGTATTCAAGAACAATTGGCCACGACCACTTTAAAAGAATTAAGTGATGCTTTAGAAACGGACGAACAAAAATTTGCTTTTTGGATAAACATTTACAACGCATACATACAAGTGATTCTTAAAGAAAACCCTGAATTATATAATGACCGTAGAGATTTCTTTTCTAAAGAACAGATAACAATTGCCGGTGAAACCGTGGCTTTTGCCAAAATTGAACACGGCATCATCAGAAAATCGCAATGGGAGCTAGGCCTCGGCTATTTTAGAACTTGGTTTCCCGACAAATTTGAACGAAAATTACGCGTCAACAAACGTGATTACCGCATTCACTTTGCACTTAATTGTGGAGCAAAAGATTGCCCGCCAGTGGCTATTTACACCCCAAAGCGGATTAAAGAACAATTGGAAAAAGGTACCGAGATGTATTTAAAAAGAACCTCCGATTATGACACTTCTAAAAACGAAGTCGCGGTAACTTCATTATTTAGCTGGTTTAGAGGAGACTTTGGCGGTAAAAACGGTGTCAAAAAAATATTGCAAAAACAAGGCATTATTAAAGATACCAAAGGAGTAGACTTATCGTACAAGAACTATGATTGGACCTTGGACCTAGATAATTTTATTGATCTTTAGACTAAAAAGCTTCTCGTATCGTAAAATAAAGATTTCCACCTTCGGCGGTATATCCGTAATCTACACGAATACGTATACCGTCTTTTTTGTTTATAATGTATCGAAGACCCAAACCGGCCGCATTGCGATATTTTGAAGCGAACAAATCACTGAAGTTTGAAGCTACCGTTCCTGTAGAACCAAAAACGGCTCCTCCAAATCTTCCTGAGATAGGAAAACGATATTCCAACACCGCACTAAGTTCGGCATTGTCTTGATAGCGTCTATCATTAAAACCTCTTGTGCGGTTAGAGCCTAGGTAATTAAGATTAAAAAACGGGGTTCCTTCTCCGTTATTCGCAATGAAAAGATTAGCCGCTAAAATATGTTTCCCTTTAATAGTTTTGTAAAACCTATTATCTAAACTAAACTTTGAATACGAGAAAGAAGAGCCCAAAAAATTAGCTGCCGAAAACACACTACCCTGAATAAAAAAACCTTTAGTGGGGTAAAAAATATTATCGCGAGAATCATAAAAAGCTTGAACACCAATATTCGATACAGTACCTCCTCCCTCTTTTCCAATAAGGTCTGAGGCCTCTAAAATTCTACCTTCGGTAATACCTAAATTTGAAAAGATATCAAGCTCATAACCTACTCCTAAGGATATGTTTGGCAAAACTTCTTTGAGAATAGAAAATCGAAATCTAGGAAAAGTTACGTCGTAAGTATCAAAATCAGCATCGTTGGAATTTATACCTACCCCATAAAAATTATAGAAATATTTATAAAACCCTAACTCACCCACGATACGGCATTTCTCATCATCCCAATAGAATTCGTAGGGTGCAAAGACAAGCAACTGATTTTTTGTAGTATAGCTTACACCTAATTGAGCCGATGATGGCCTGCTTGTTTCAAATTCATCTTTAAATCGAAAAGTGGCGATACCAAGTCCGCCGAAACCTAGACCTGTTTCCGGCAGATAAAAGACTACCGGTAGCGCGGTAAGGTTAAAATTTTTGATTGAATCTTGTTTGACACCTTGGGTATTCGTCTGACCATAAATAGCGGCACCGAATAGAACAAGAATTAAAGTCAAAATACCCAAAGCATAGCATCTCATTTTTACAAGGTACATATCTCAGGTCAAGTACTAAAATTAGAACCTAAAAAGCTCTCCGACAATATCGGAGAGCTACTTAAAAACAACTAAACATCTTAACAATCGGATATCTTATAAACTTAAAATTTCATTTTTAGATGCCGGAC
>CAYGUZ010000335.1:0-2779 GCA_964353215.1 uncultured Flavobacteriaceae bacterium | reverse complement strand
TGCCTTCCACCCTACTATCACTAGAACAGATAAAATAAGTAGAATAGTATAAAATTGTTTGCTGTTATTCATTTTTTTGTTTGATTATGCTCTTAAAAATAGTAAATTTTAGCCTATAACTCTTATTATCAATTGCTTTTAAAGAATAACTTTCAAAAACTAAAAAAAAACATAATCTTTGTTTGATATGACATAAATTGCCTGGTATGAAGAATAATACTTTTCTCTTGTTATGCTTAATAAGTCTATTTGGTTGCAATTTAGATGACGGCGTTGATGGTATTGCACCACCAAATTTTGCGGTTGTTGGTCTCTGGGATCTATCTGAGGTTGTTATGAATCCTCCACAAGACCTCAATGAAGATGGAATATCGTCTACAAATCTTTTGGATGAGTTAGATTGTCTTGTAGGAGCGCTTTTAATCGACGGAGATTTGCAATGGAGTTTAGAACAAACCGATTTATCCATAACTACAATTACCGGAGGCCAGTTCGATATTAGGTGCAATGGTACAGTAACTGAAAGCGGAACATGGTTTTCGGATGAAACCAAAGTTACATTTGAGGGTAACCCCCAATTTTCAGCTTTACAAATTGAAGATGGTAAACTAGTGTTAAACCTTAATCAAGATTTACCCGGATTCCAAAAGTTTGTTTACACACTCAGACAATAAAATCATTAAATCATCTCCGATCTTGTAATTTTATAGAGTGTCAGAAATTTATATTTTGCGGAATGGGGTTAAACAGTATTTGTTAAAGGAGATTCAAGAAGGTAACCTACAAATAGGCCAGACCATAAATCTAGCTGCTCTTTCCAGAAAATTAAATGTTAGTGTAACCCCAATTCGTGAGGCGCTTAGTCAGTTAGAGGAATCAGGAATAGTAAGGGCAATAGCGCATCGAGGTTTTATTATTAATGAGCTATCCACAAACGAAGCTAATGATCTATATCAAACGGTAGCTCAACTTGAGGTGATTGCCTTGGATTCTTCCATATTCGATGAAAATCTTCTAGCTAAACTTCGCAATCTACAATTACAACTACAGCAAAGTCATACACCAAATACACGTTTGGGCTTACGTCTAAAATTTCATGAGACTTTGATGGACGCTTGTTGCAATAGAATATTGAAAACAATTCTTAGTAAGCTAAAAACAAGAATTTTGTTCTACGAGCAACTTTATATCAATGACGCCAACTTCTACGAAATTATAGATAACCAAAATGAAGGCGTACTGCGGGCAATTGAAGAGGATAACATTCCTACAGCGGCATTAATTCTAAAAATGAACTGGATTACAGTTTTGGAGCATCTAAAAAAACAAATGAAGACAGAAAACCCTTAGCCCCTTCTCCGTTCTAACAGCACTAACATCATTAAACTTAACATTACTCTATGGTCGTCGTCGGCATCCGTTGCTTTTACCTGCGAAATTTTAAATTTTCTTCCAAAAAAAGAAGCTTCTTTCTTTAACCGAACGACTATCTGTTCTTCTTTGTCAAGAACAACATAACTAGGATTGAAAAGATATCCTGTAAAAATATTGAGAATAGGTATTTGTCCAAGTAGCCCATCCGCTACTTTGACCCAAGCATTTTCTTCACGAATTTTATATTGCGGTTTTTCATGCTGGTCTATAATGTCATAATTGGCTTTCCAGAGTGATGCCCATCCTTTACGGGCAACCTTCCCCAAAGCCTTGCCATTGCTGTCGGTAAAACTATACGCCGTTGAGAAATCAATCCACTTGTCGGCTTTAATTCTATAATTTACTTGCGTTCTAGATTCATTTGAGAACACTTCAATATCTTCCTTGAATTTGAACATCTTTTGCCTTACGTAGGCAATTACTTGGCCTTTGGCATCTTTTGCAGTGAAATCATTCGATAAGGTGGTAATATTAAAATCAAATGAGATAGGAAAATTAAGGTCGGTCATTGTAATAATAGGTTTTAGTTAAATAGACTTTCATCTAAGCCCGGGATTAGCTTCAATGCATTCTGGTAATATACCTTTTTTAAGACTTCATCAGGTAAATCTAAACCATACATTGCCCAAAAAGCATGATATTTTTTATAATACGGAAAATATTCGTCAGCTGTTTCCAATACCCTAAAATAAGTCGGAAACTCTTCGGGCTTCCAACTATCTTTTCCAAATAGAATCCGATCTTGGTATTTTATAAAAAAAGCTTTAGCCTGTCTAGGCTGTCTGCCTAATTCAGCAATAATTGCCCCAATACCAACGGACATATTTGGCATTTCATCCAGAAGCTTTGAAAGTGTTTTTAAATCATTGGCATACCAACCCATATGAGCATTAATGAATTTAGTTTTAGCGTGCTTTTTGAATATTCGATGTTGCTCATCTATAATTTGTTGCCACGGGGCAGGATTCGTCGCCGAACGTTTTCTACGAGGCCTTGTCTTTAGTTCTAACCACCGTTCATTCTCATTGTTCATATCATCCCAAAATGACTTTGGATCGGCGGCGTGTATAAGAACTGGCACTCCCATTTCGGAGCATTTTTCCCAAATAGGGTCTAACCTCGAATCATCAATACGAATTCGATTTCCGTTGACATCTTTATATCGAAGCCCCAAACTTTTATAAATTTTCAATCCTTTTGCACCAGCTTTTATATTGGCGCCTAATTGGTCGGCAGCTTTTTTGCCCCAGTCCTCATTTCCAACACCGCTAAAGTCGACATTGGCAAAAATTACAAATCGATTTGGGTAATGGTCGTTAACATTTTTGAGCATGGCTCGGAGGCC
>CAYGUZ010000334.1:0-2797 GCA_964353215.1 uncultured Flavobacteriaceae bacterium | reverse complement strand
CTTGATGAAGAAACTGGCAACTACCATGCCATGCACCATCCGTTCACTTCGCCAAAACCCGGGCAATTGGAATTATTGGATACCAATCCTGGAGAGGTAAAAGCAAATGCTTATGATCTGGTCTTAAACGGTAATGAAATTGGTGGGGGCTCCATCCGTATTCATGATAAAGAAACCCAAGCTACCATGTTTAAACACCTAGGCTTTACACCAGAAGAGGCAAAGGCACAATTTGGATTCTTAATGGATGCATTTCAATACGGTGCCCCACCACACGGGGGTATTGCTTTTGGCCTAGACAGACTGGTCTCTATACTTGGCGGACAGGAAACCATACGCGATTTTATTGCTTTCCCTAAAAACAATAGCGGCCGCGATGTGATGATCGATGCTCCTGCAAATCTTGATGAGGAACAGTTGAAAGAGCTAAATTTGACATTGGATTTATAACACAAATTCTTTTAATCTCATTTCAACTTGATTTTTAATACTTTTATTAAGAATCGTATACCTTATGCCTAACACCAAAGGCTTACTAAAAAAGTTTCTAAAATGGCGATATAAAAACATCTCCAACAAAACTTTTGTGCATTTAATGAGCCTTGTTGTCGGTTTAATTTCTGGTCTGGCAGCGGTTACCCTAAAAAACCTAACCTTTTTTATTCAGGCATTATTAGAAAAAGGTATCGCCATTACAGAGAATCAACTATACTTCATATTACCCGTAATCGGCCTTACTTTGGTATATCTCTATGTAAAGTATGTGCATAAGCATCCTTTGGGGCACGCGGTTTCTTCTATTCTGTTTTCCTTGTCCAAAAACAAGGGCTTATTGGCAATTAAAAAAATATATACCCCACTGCTAACGGCACCATTGACAGTCGGTTTTGGAGGTTCGGTTGGTTTATTAGGCCCTGCGGTAGAATCTGGTTCTGCATTGAGCTCCAACATTAGCCGCTTATTTCATATTGATGCAAAAACGCGTTCCCTTTTAATTGCGTGCGCCTCCGCCGGTGCAATTTCGTCAATTTTTCAGTCGCCTATAGCGGCTATCGTTTTTGCCGTTGAGGTATTTAGCCTAGATTTTACAATGCTCTCCGTGTTACCATTGCTTTTAGCATCAATTTCTGGGGTATTGACTTCCTATTTTTTCTTGGGCAACGAGGTGCTCTTTAATTTTAGTTTAACAGAAGGTTTTGAGTTGAATGACACCTTGTTTTATGTTGTTCTCGGCGTAGGAACCGCTTTTGCATCTATCTACTTTACCAAGATGTACTTTTGGATACTTCAACTTTTTAAACCCCTTAAAAGCCCCAAATACAAACTATTAGTTGGCGGAATCGCCATTGGTATCATGCTCTACTTTATTCCTCCCCTGTATGGTGAAGGTTTTGGCTTTATTAATAACCTTTTGGAGGGAGATCACATAAAAGCGCTAGGCAAAACTCCTTTTGACGCCTATTTAGACAGTATCTGGGTAGTTATCTTATTATTGTTCGGCATTACCGTCTTTAAAGCCATTGCCATGACGACTACTTTTGCCGCAGGTGGTGCCGGTGGTGTTTTTATTCCTACCATGGTGATGGGGAGTGCTTTAGGTAATGTTGTTGCCAAAGTGATCAATAATCTTGGGCTTGGGTTTGAGGTTTCTGAAAGTAATTTTACCCTAATAGGAATGGCCGGACTTATCGCCGGGGTAATTCATGCCCCATTGACCGCTATATTTCTTATTGCAGAAATTACCGGAGGTTATGAACTCTTTGTTCCTTTGATGATTACCGCCTCTATATCATACCTTATCACAAAAAACACTTTAGATTACACCATTTACACTAAAGAACTCGCACAAAAAGGAGCTTTGTTAACACATAATAAAGACCAGACCGTACTAACTCTAATGCAGCTGGATGACGTTATCGAAACAAATTTTAAACCCGTAAATCCAGGGATGACCTTAGGAGAAATGTTGCATAAATCAGTTTCAAAATCTACCCGTAATATTTTTCCCGTTTTAGATGGTGACAAGAAAATGGTAGGCATTGTGCTTTTAGATGATATACGCGAGTTCATGTTTAATACCGAAATGTACGAGACACTATTTGTCAAAGATGTCATGCATGCCCCGCCAGAATATATTTTTTACGCCGAAGACTCCATGAAAAAGGTTATGTCTAAATTTCAAGATAGCGGGGCATGGAATTTACCAGTTATCAAAGAGGGAAAATACGTCGGTTTTATTTCAAAATCGAAATTGCTGACGGCCTACAGAAGAAAATTAATTAATTATTCCAGTTAATAATGAAGTTCAAGCATCTTATCGTTTTGATAGTAATAGCATCTCTTACAGCAATAATTTACGGGTTTACCATAAAATCTGAAGACACCCTTTTGGCCAATAAGTGTATTGGCTCAGGTACTGTAGGACTCTTTCTTATTGCAATGCCTTTATTTCTTTACAAAGAGAGCAAAGGCAAAAAAATGAAAGATTATATGTTGACTAAGGAAAATATTGAAAAAATGCAGAAAAAAGAGCGCCAAAAGACTGGAAATCAATAATTATGACGAAAATTTCAGGCGATTTCATACGCTTCTTATGGAATTGTATTAATTTAGGGTCTCAACAATTATATTTTTTTAATGACTGGCACAGTAAAATTTTTCAACGAATCAAAAGGATTCGGTTTCATTACCAATGATGATACCGGACAAGACATTTTTGTTCATGCAACAGCATTGAACGGCATTCAGTTAAATGAAGGCGACAAAGTAGAATACCAAGAAGAAGAAGGAAGAAAAG
>CAYGUZ010000333.1:0-2803 GCA_964353215.1 uncultured Flavobacteriaceae bacterium | reverse complement strand
CATTAATAAGTATGTTAGAGCTTTTGCGTAAACAAAACTTTTTTAGTGAAAAGAAGTTTATACCGTACCTAAATCATTTTAAAGAGTTGGATATGGATGACTACGATGAAAAAATAATTTTGCTTTTGGAAATTGGGTTGATGTCCAATGATAATGATAAGTTGGAAAGTGATTTTCAAGGCTTTAAAAAACTTTTAGCCGTTGATAATTTATTCGGAAGTGTTGCGGAAGACGACCAACTTAAAGCCAAATACTATTTTGAAACTGCTATCCAATTAAAATTGGCAAATAGATTAGAGGAATCTTTAGAGAGGTTTAAAAAAGCGGCAAAGATTTCGAAAAATCAGAATTTAAACAGTTACATATATGAAGCATCTAGTTGGCACATTGCAGCCAACCATATGCTTCTTCACAACAAGGATTCTGCATATATTATGTGGAAAAAATCATCCAAGCTATCTAATAAACTTCGAAATAAGTGGTATAACGAGCGCTTGGCCTCTTGGGTTTATAGAGACTTGGGAATGATGGACTCGGCTTATTATTATTTAAATGAATCAGTTAACACAGAGTTTCAATTTAGCGGAGATGAAGAGCGACTTCAATCTTCGTTATACGCCATTGAAAATGAAACTGAAAAACTAAAGCTGGACAAGCTACAATTGGATTATAGAAGGAAAACCAATCAGAACTATTTGATATTAGCTATCTCCTTACTAGCAATAGGTGGCATTACTGCAATTTTTCTCCAAAAAAACACCTCCAAAAAACGCCAGCTTGCAGAACAAGAAGCCTTGTTAAAACAAGAACGGGTAGATAACCTGCTCAAAGAACAAGAACTGGTGAGTATTGATGCAATGATTGCCGGGCAGGAAAAAGAACGTCAGCGGGTGGCCAATGAACTGCATGACGATTTGGGCAGTTTAATGGCCACGATAAAGTTGCACTTTGACAATTCTAAAGTGAGTAAAAAAGACCCTGCACTACAAAATGCCCAAAAACTCTTAGATCAAGCCTACCAAAAAGTACGGAGTATGGCACACAGCAAAAACTCAGGGGTCATGAGCGACCAAGGGCTTTTACCCGCCATTAAAAAAATGGCTCAAGTCATTACGGAAACCAATGCTTTAGAAGTAGTGGTCGAAGATTTTGGAATGGGCGACCGCCTAGAAAACTCTTTAGAACTCAACCTTTTTCGAATGGTACAAGAGCTGGTGGCGAATGCTATTAAACACGCTGAGGCGACTAAGGTGAATATTCAACTCACCCAACATGAAGACAATCTGAATATTATTATCGAAGATAATGGTAAAGGTTTTGACCGCTCCAAAGTGGATACGAGCAAAACAGGTATGGGCCTCACCACCATTGAAAAGCGTGTGGAACATTTAGAGGGTAATTTTACCGTAGATAGTGTGTTGGGCAAAGGCACCTCCATTTTAATAGATATCCCCGTATGATAACCGTAGCCATAGCCGAAGACCACCAAGCCCTTATTGACGGTATTAAATCGTATGTCAAATATGAAGATGATATCTCGGTTATTTGCCATGCCAATGATGGCGAAGAATTGCTCAAATTGGTAAGACTTAAACAACCTAAAGTAGTGCTTTGCGATATTCGTATGCCCAAGCTAGATGGTATTGAAGCCACTAAAACCATTTTAAAAGAACTGCCCTATACCAAAGTGGTGGCCTTTACCATGTTTGACCAAGACGATGCCGTAAAACAAATGCTGGCCGCTGGGGCACAGGGCTATATTTTAAAGAACAGTAGCCTTGATATTGTATTGGAAGCCATACGCACCGTTGCCAGTGGCAAAACCTATTACGACAAAAAAATTCACCTGCCCGATGCAGAAAAAAACAGCTCTAAAAGTGTGCTCTCCTCTCGGGAGCGCGAGATCCTACAGCTCATTGCCCAAGGCCATACCAGCCACCAAATTGCCGACCAACTCTTTATTGGTAAAAGCACCGTAGATACCCACCGTAAAAACATGATTCGTAAACTGGGCCTTAGTGGTGCGGGGGAGTTGTTAAGGTATGCGGTGGAGAAGAAGTATGAGTTTTAATACCCCATTGTCAGTTCGAGTGGCGACCTGAAAGAGACGTTGTGTCGAGAACTTTTTGTAACATGCAAGCTTCTCGATACAAATTTTGCTCCCAAAAAAGATTACAAAATTCACTCGAAGTGACCGTTTGTCTTTCTATATATCTGTTTGGAGCATTCGCTCCATTTTTTGTTTGTAATAGACTTCTTAGCAAAAATTTAGTTTAAAAATACCTATGAATGGGGATTTTATGCATTCGTTTTGATTCTAATATTTACTTAGTTAAAAAAATCTAATACTGTGGATGGTAATTATACAAGTGTTTCAAATTATGTAACACCACAATTGGAGTATATAGCTGATTTTGAGTTAGACACAAAAGGTTATTGGGAAAGAATAAACTTATTTAAAAGAAGAATAAATGGTTCATTGTATAAAAAGCCAGTTAATATTCCCCATGTTGTTTCTCCAACTATTGGCATAAGAGATGTATGCAATGGCGGAGATGAAAGAAAACCTTCAAAACATCTTCAATTTCCATACAGAGTAATTTGTGATTTACATATAAAATTCGAAGGCCTTCCAATCCAAAGAGGTACAGGGTTTTTTATTGGCCCAAAATGTGTTTTAACTGCTGGTCATTGTGTTTTTAATGGGAAATGGGCAGAATGGATAAAAATTTTTCCAGGGTCAAAAGGAGGCAAACCGTATTTTTTATTTGATGAATCTAAAAAATTTAAAACTGTTGAAGGA
>CAYGUZ010000332.1:0-2808 GCA_964353215.1 uncultured Flavobacteriaceae bacterium | reverse complement strand
TTAAGAATTTCATTCTTTGAGAAAACTATGGATTTCTAATCCATAGTGGTTTATTATATTGCCTTATGCATTTCGATCATGATTTGTTATCGTATTTGGAAGGATTTCTTTCTGAAGAAAGAAAGCAACGATTTATACAGGTACTCGCGAACCGAACGCGTTTTATCACGGTCGCAATTGAAGACGTTTATCAGTTGCACAATACAAGTGCCGTTATACGAAGTTGTGATGCTTTTGGTGTTCAAAATGTACATGTGGTAGAAGACCGGTTTGGAAAACGATTGGACAAAAATATTGCAATGGGTGCAGAACAGTGGGTAGATGTCTCACGTTACCAAACTACTGGTGATTGTATTAGCAGTTTAAAAGACGATGGGTATCAGATTATTGCCACTACTCCTCATAATAATTCAAATCTTTTAGCAGACTTTAAGATTAGAACTAAAACGGCCTTATTCTTTGGCACCGAAAAAGAAGGGTTAAGTGATGAGGTCTTAAAAAAAGCAGATGGGTTTCTCAAAATACCCATGGTGGGGTTTTCAGAAAGTTTAAATATTTCTGTTTCTGCGGCGATTATTATTCAAGAGCTTTGTGATGACTTGCGTAAATCTAAGCTTCCATGGCAACTATCCGATATGGAAATTCTAGAAAAAAAGTTGGATTGGACTAAAAAATCCATCAATAATGTGGAAGGCATTATCGGTCGTTACTTTCAATAAATCATCTTTTTGTACATTTAAATAACCAATAAATAAAACAAGATGATGACATTTCTTTACATTCTTGGTGGCATTGTATCGCTTATTTTAATTTTAGGCATGATTGCGCCAAAAGCTTATGATGTATCACGTTCTGTGATAGTAAACAAACCGAAAAACGAAGTTTTTAAGTCTTTAAGATCTCTTAAAGAGCAAGAAAAATGGTCTCCTTGGGAAAAGAAAGACCCCAATATGAAAAAAGAATTTACCGGAATAGATGGTGAAGTTGGCGCAAAGAGTACTTGGGTAGGCAATAAAGATGTAGGTGAAGGAGAACAAGAGATTACTAAGATTATTGAAAATAA
This sequence comes from uncultured Flavobacteriaceae bacterium, assembly GCA_964353215.1. Taxonomy (GTDB): domain Bacteria; phylum Bacteroidota; class Bacteroidia; order Flavobacteriales; family Flavobacteriaceae; genus Croceitalea. Next base: position 1,745 of record CAYGUZ010000332.1, on the reverse strand, counting down.
AAGAGTAGAGGGAAAGCTCCGTTTTTTTAAGCCATGGAAATCTGAAGCAGATTGTTATTTCAATGTTGAAGATGATACGAGTTCTTCAACTAAAGTTAGATGGGGGTTTTCTGGAAATAATAAGTTTCCCTTCAGTATTTTTATGTTATTCTTTAGTATGGATAAAACTGTTGGGAAGGATTTTGAGGAAGGATTGTCAAGTTTTAAGACATTGATGGAAAAATAATAAGTCTATATGGAACAAAATTTAATAGGATGGGTAGAGATTCCTGTAACCAATATGGCTCGCGCCAGAGATTTTTACGAGGCTGTTTTCGAAATTAAAATAACCATTCGAGATTTTGGAGGCACCCTTATGGGTTGGCTCCCTTCTGAAAACGGAAAACCGGGTGCCTCGGGCTCTTTAATTCTGCAGCCAGAGTGGTATATACCGAATCGCAAAGAAGGTGTACTTATTTATTTTTCTTGCGATGACGTTCAAAATGCGCTAGACCGAATAGAAAGTGCCGGGGGCAGAATCTTACAGCCTAAAACTAAAATTAGTGATGAAATTGGCTTTATGGGATTATTTCATGATTCTGAAGGAAATAGAATAGCATTGCATTCACCTCCAGAATAGTCTATCGTTTTAGCCAATTGTTTCGATTTAAAATGACCTCTTTAGAGGCTTCATCATCAATAGTAATTGCGTATTTAGGATCTTTTGCGAGGGTTATTTCTGTTTTTCGCACTTTGCCTTGGCGACTATAGGTTAGCTTTAATTTATCTCCGTTCTGAGTAGATTTTAAAAAATCAGAAAAGTTTGTTGAGCCTACCATTGGAATATCGTTGACAATCAAAATTACATCGTCTTTTTCTAATCCGGCAGTATAGGCAGGCGAATCGATTAAGGTATTATTGCTAATAGTATTTTTATCTATGACACCTCCAAAATACCCGATTTCAGTATCTTGGGCCACTTTTAAACCAACAATTGCAAATAGGGTTTTGTAATCTGGCATGTTACTTCGGTAGATGTAATTTTCAAAAAAATCATCCCCGAAAGATTTTCCGGCATACGCATTTAAAGTGAGATGTAGGTCTTTAATGGTATAAGGCATCTCCTTTTTGCCAAATTTGCCCCAAACTTCTTTAAAGAAATCATCTAAATTCAAGTTCTTTTTTCTTAAAGATAAATCTAAGGCAAGTCCAAGAACACTGCCATAAGAATAATATGAGATAAAGGTGTTATTCCTATTTTGTGGGTCTAGAGAAGTTGCCGCATCTACGAATGGCGCCTGATAGCTCATTTCAATTGGGTTGAAAAACTTAGTGCCATTAGAGTTCCAAACATAATTAAAAGCACCGTTTAATCCAGAAACATACTCTTCGGGTGTTATCAGACCGGCCCTACAAAGAATTAAATTCGTGTAGTACGAAGTGAAACCTTCGGCAAACCAAAGTTCTCCGCTCATATCTACATTATCAAAATCAAAGGGTTCCAACGATTTTGGCCGAATACGTTCTACATTCCATGCATGAAAGAATTCATGGGATACTGTGCCAAGGTTTCTTTCGAGTCCTCCATTTGCCAAACTTCTTGTCGAAGTTAGTATGGTCGAATTACGATGTTCCATGCCATCTCCATTAACATTAGGCATGTAACAGGCTAAAAAAGTATATTCATCAAAGTCAAAATCAGGTAGTTCACCAAAAACCTTTTCCTGTTCTTTTACAATGCGTTTTACACTTTCGAAATATTGATT
>CAYGUZ010000331.1:0-2809 GCA_964353215.1 uncultured Flavobacteriaceae bacterium | reverse complement strand
ACAAATCTTTAGCAACGAGTGTTTTCTAGATTCTAAAGTTTTGCGGAAGTCAGGATGGTTGATATATTGCATTTCTTTTTTCCTCTTCTTGACAGAAACAGAATAGAATATTAAATACAAATATTACTAGTAGGGAATATTTCATAAATAATTAACCTTAAACTGCAACAACCCCCTTTATATGTGGATGCGGGTTATAGTCTACCAAAGTAAAATCATCAAAAGTAAAACCTAAAATATCCTTTACTTCTGGGTTTAATTCCATTTTTGGTAAGGGTCTTGGTTCTCTTGAGAGCTGTAAATCTACCTGTTCCATATGGTTGTTGTAAATATGGGCATCACCAAAAGTGTGGATAAAATCCCCAGCTTTATACCCGCAAACTTGCGCCATCATCATGGTAAACAATGCATAAGACGCAATGTTAAAAGGAACACCTAGAAAGATGTCCGCACTACGCTGGTATAATTGGCAGCTTAACTTTCCATCAGCTACATAAAACTGAAAGAATGCGTGGCAAGGTGGTAAAGCCGCTTTACCATTGGCTACATTTTCCGAGAAAGAAACAGAAGTGTCCGGTAATACACTGGGGTTCCAAGCAGAGACCAACATTCTTCTACTATTAGGATTATGCTTTAATGAATGGATAACCTCTTTTATCTGATCAATTTCTTCACTATTCCAATTACGCCATTGGTGGCCATAAACCGGCCCCAAATCTCCATTTTCATCTGCCCATTCATTCCAGATGCTAACTCCATTTTCTTGTAAGTAGTTAATATTGGTATCACCTTTTAAAAACCATAATAACTCATGAACTATGGATTTTAAGTGTAGCTTTTTAGTGGTAACCATGGGGAAACCTTCCGATAGGTCAAAACGCATCTGGTAACCAAAAACACTTTTCGTACCAGTGCCTGTGCGGTCTCCTTTTTGATTTCCATGTTCTAAAACGTGTTTTAGTAAGTCGTGGTATTGTTTCATTACGGGTTAAAGGTAAATAGTTAAAGGTGAAAGCTCAAAATACTATGCTTTGGAGTTATTATATTTTATTAACGAAGAAATTCTTTTTTGAAGATTTTGAATGTCTTTAATTATTTGTGAAGAGCGTTCATGACTTACAAATTCCAAATCTTGGCAGAGAATGATATGCGTTTCTAATTCGTAACTGGAACCTAAACTGATTTGAAGAAAGCGAACAAAATCTTTTTGTGAATATTTTGCAGAACCCTCAGCAATATTGGCCGGAATTGATACCGAACATCTATTGATTTGAGAAGTTAGACCATATTTTTCTGAATCTGGTAATGTACTGGTCAGGGTATAGATTTTTTTAACCAAAACTCTAGCGTCTTTGCAAACTTCAAGCTCTCTAAAATTCCTCATGAAAAACATTTACCCTTTACCTTTAAACCCTAATTACCCCAAAATCATTCCGGCAATAGTTGCAGAAAGTAGTGAGGCTAAAGATCCGCCAAGTACGGCTTTCATACCGAATTCTGAGAGTGTTTTTCGTTGTCCGGGAGCTAAGGAGCCAATACCTCCTATTTGGATGCCTATGGAGGCGAAATTTGCAAATCCACAGAGCATATAGGTGGCCATTAATATTGATTTGTTATAGGTGAGGTGGGTGGTATTAGACATGTTTTTGAGTTCAGCAAGTTGTGAGTAACCTATAAACTCACTGGCGGCAAGTTTTATGCCTAATAGCTGGCCCATAAGCATAGTGTCTTCACTAGATACTCCAATCAGCCACATTAACGGGGCGAAAATAGTACCTAGGATACTTTCAAGCGATAAATTTTTATAAACTGAATTTTCTGCTATCCAATCATTAAAAGACCCGATTTCTCCTAATAGTCCTAGACCTCCATTAATCATTGCAATGAATGCAATAAATATTAATAACATGGCTCCTACATTTACGGCTAGTTTTAATCCTTCCGAAGTACCATTAGAAATAGCATCTAGAACATTACTTCCAATTTTTTCATTCGAAATTTTTATTTCAGTAATTATTTTTTCCGTTTGCGGATATAATATTTTGGAAATTATAATAGCACCAGGGGCGGCCATTACAGAAGCCGCTATTAAATGTCTGGCATATTCCAATCTTAATATAGGGTCACTACCACCTAAAAACCCTATGTATGCTGCAAGTACTCCACCGGCCACGGTGGCCATACCACCAATCATTACTAACAAAATTTCAGATTTGTTCATTTTTTCCAAATAGGCCTTTATAAGGAGAGGAGCTTCAGTTTGACCTAAGAATATATTGCCGGCAACAGAAAGACTTTCTGCTCCGGATATGCCAAGAGATTTCGTCAACAACCAAGCTAGTGCTTTAACCACTTTTTGGATAATTCCGAAATAGTACAATACTGAAGTGAGGGCAGAAAAGAAAATAATAGTTGGTAATATCTGAAATGCAAAAATATAACCTATACTGGGGTCGTCTAGGTTTAAGAGACTACCAAAAATAAATTTACTCCCTTCTAAAGTGAAGTTTAGTATTTCGTTAAAAAATTTACCTAAAATATCAAAGAAAAATTGAACAGCACGGACCTTTAAAATACCAACAGCAATGATTAGTTGAAGCCCGAGACCGATACCTACAGTTTTCCAATTGATAGCACGTCTGTTCGCGCTGAATAAAAAAGCAATCAGTACTAAAGCAAGCATGCCTAAGACCCCTCTCCATAAACTATTAAATGAAAAGCCTTGATTGGGAACTACTTCGGGAATGGTATTATTTTCGAGGGAATTTGTTTCAATCGCTGTTTGCAGGCTGTCTATAACCGCTAATTC
>CAYGUZ010000330.1:0-2813 GCA_964353215.1 uncultured Flavobacteriaceae bacterium | reverse complement strand
ACGTAGGGCAGAAGAAAACACTTCGGTGGCCGGTCAAACAACGCGAGAACTCGGACTTTTAAAAAGGGAGCGGGAACGCAGAAAGATATAGTCTTATTGGTCTAGTGTGATTTTTTCGATTATGATATTTGTTTCGCAATTTTTTAATTCGATTTCCTTTTCTTCAAAATTCAAGAAATATGTTTTGCAAGATTGTGCCTTGGTATCACTTTTGCCAAAATCAACATTACCATCAGTAAAAGCTTGTGAAATAAACAAACTATCTAAACCAGTAGTCTTCATTTGCTCTTGTGCCAAATCGGAGTAAGAGATGGCTTTAGAACGAAAATCTTTTAACGTTCTACAATTGGGCAGGTAACAAAAAGCGATACCTTCTTCACCAGATTTCTTTTTAAGAATAAAAGCCAAAAAGACAAGCCCTATGGAAACCCCAACAAGGTACCATCCCAAACGTTTTATAAAAGCCATTAAAATTAAAAAATTAAAAAGTTGATATCGTTATATGAGAGGTTAAACCAGTCACCTACAGATTTGTTGGTCAAAATACCATGGTACATATAGAGCCCATTGCGCAAACCTTTATCAAATCGAAGTGAATGTTCTAAACCACCATCTTCACCTAACTTAAGCAAATAGGGCGTAAAGATATTACTTATAGAAATAGTAGAAGTTCTTGGATATCTTGAAGGAATATTGGGCACTCCATAATGCAGTACACCATATTTTTCTACAGTAGGTTTTGCATGTGTAGTAACTTCTGAAGATTCAAAACATCCACCGGTATCGATACTCACATCAATGATAACCGCTCCTTTTTTCATATTTTCTACCATAGAAGTAGATACTACCACCGGAGACCTATCTTGGCCTCGCGTAGCCCCAATGGCCACATCACAACGTTTTAACGCTTTAAGCAAATTCTTTGGCTGTATGGTAGAAGTATAAATTGTTCTATTGAGGTTGGTCTGAATATTTCTCAGCTTGGTAATAGAATTATCGAACACTTTAATGTTTGCACCGAGCCCGAGTGCAGAACGTGCGGCAAATTCTCCAACGGTACCAGCACCGATAATAACGACCTCTACAGGTGGCACACCGCTAATATTACCGAACATAAGACCATTGCCTTTGTTGGTAGTGGCCATAAGTTCTGACGCCACTAGAATAGAGGATATACCGGCTATTTCACTCAGCGAGCGCACCGCAGGGTATTTACCGTCTTCATCACGGATGTACTCAAAAGCAATAGCCGTAATTCTTTTTTTAGCAAGCTCCTCAAAATATTTTTTGTTTTGAGTTTTTATTTGGAGCGCGGATATCACAATAGTCTGCGGATTCAACATGCTAATCTCCGCAAGGGTAGGGGGCTCTACTTTTAAAACAATAGGGCAGGCAAAAACCTTTTTGATGTCTTTCGAAATTTCGGCACCTGCATTGGTATAATCTAAGTCTGAATAATTGGCACCTTCACCTGCACCGGCCTCTATAAGAACGCGATGCCCATGTGCGGTTATCGCATTAACAGCATCAGGGGTAAGGCATATACGTTTTTCTTGAAATTGGTTTTCTTTGGGCAGGCCAATAAAAAGTTCTCCCTTTTGTTTAAGGACTTCTAAAGTTTCTTCTTGAGGTAATAGTTGCTGTTTGCTAAACGGTGAGGATGGTTGCGCCATTAGTTGTTAAACTGAAAATTTGATTTATACCTTACTGTAAAGCTATTCAAAAAATTATAATTATTTGAGCCTGTATAAAAAGTATAAAAGAATGTCATATTGTTATGTCATACTGAGCCTGTCGAAGTATTGTCGAAATAGGTTAACTTATAACTATTAAAAAACTCGAAATGAAGAGGAGTTGCTTTTCGAGTCATTTCGAAATGAGCAGTCCTGCTGCGATTGAGAAATCCCATATAAACAATTACTTATAGGTGAGGTGTTTTTAGATTTCTCACATTCACTCCATTCCGTTCGAAATGACAGTATGTGTTGAGCTCTGTCGACATGACGGTTTTTGGAACCTATAAATTACAAACTGTACAACAGATTTATACCTACATTCTTTTTGAGAGTGTCTCTTTGCGCTGCTCTAATTTCTCACGCTCTTTACGTAATTCTTCTTTGGCTTTTAAAATTTGAAGTTCGGTATCCATGGCTTTAAGGTCAATACCATGAACATATTTATCCACCAATTTTATTCTTATAAAATATACAACAGGTATCACAACCATTGATACTGCCACAACATAAAGGATTTCATTTTCATCTACCATTCCCTTTTCATAGGTAATTACATTGAAAAGTTGAAAACTAAACATGGCAATAGGGATTAGTATTGCATGGTACCACCATTGCTTAGTAGTAACAAACCAAATGACTAATAAAATGAGTGGGACAAGTTTTGTACAATAATAATAAAAAGCCATTTGAGTTTCATCAAATCCATTTGGTCCAAAATTAATCCCCAAAATACTTATTTCCCCTTCAGATGCAGGAACGTATTTATATAAATAAAAAAATATTGGACTTAAAGCAACTAAAACTGCGAATATTCCCTCAATGATTAGCTTCCTTCTTGCTTGTTGTTTTGAATTCATATTTTTTTAACTCTATTTAAAGAGATTTATTGTACAAAAAAAGCCCTTTAGTCTAAAAGGGCTTTTAAATCTAAATAACAAATAGACCTAGATTTTTTTCAATCCAGATCTTTTGATGCTAGTTGTGTCATCTAAAGTGTCTTCAGATACTACAATAGTAGCGGTTGCGGTCATTGCCAAAAAGGCAACAGCCAAAAATCCAAAAAATAATTTTCTAGTG
>CAYGUZ010000329.1:0-2821 GCA_964353215.1 uncultured Flavobacteriaceae bacterium | reverse complement strand
TATTCCAAAGGCTGCCTTTACTTTATCTACATAGTCCAATTTCTCCCAAGTAAAGAGTTCAACTTCTTTCTCTACTTTTCCATTATATGGAGATTCAAAAACCTTGGTGACCGTAATTGGTGTTTTACCCATATGGCCATAGGCAGCCGTCTCTAAATAAATTGGGTTGCGAAGTTTTAGTCTTTCTTCAATAGCGAAAGGGCGCATATCAAACAAACCCGCTACTTTTTCAGCAATTTCGCCATCGGTCAGATTCACTTTGGCGGTACCATAAGAGTCTACAAAAATTGACGTAGGCTCTACCACACCAATCGCATAACTTACTTGAACCAAAATTTCATCTGCCACGCCCGCAGCTACCAAATTTTTAGCAGCATGTCTTGCCGCATAGGCAGCACTTCGGTCTACTTTACTTGGGTCTTTACCACTAAAAGCACCACCACCGTGAGCACCTTTTCCGCCATAGGTGTCCACAATTATTTTTCTACCCGTTAAACCGGTATCACCGTGTGGTCCCCCAATTACAAACTTGCCCGTCGGGTTGATATGATATTGAATTTTATCATCGAAAAGATTTTGTACATGTGAAGGGAACAATTCGACCACCTTTGGAATCAAAATTGAAATAATATCCGATTTGATTTTTGCTAACATCTTCTCATCAGCATCAAAATCGTCATGTTGGGTAGAGACCACTATAGTATCTATACGCTGTGGAACATTATCATCTGAATATTCTATGGTTACCTGTGCTTTGGCATCTGGTCGTAAATATGGAATTTGATTTCCTTCCCTTCTTAAATCTGCTAGCACCTGAAGAATTTTATGCGAAATATCCAATGCCAAAGGCATATAGTTTTCGGTCTCTTTGGTGGCATACCCGAACATCATCCCTTGGTCACCGGCACCTTGCTCTTCTTTAGTCGCTCTATCGACACCCTGGTTAATATCTTGTGATTGCTCATGAATCAATGAAATTACCCCACAAGAATCTCCACTAAATTGGTATTCACCTTTGGTATACCCAATTTTGTTGATGACATCTCTAGCAATGGTCTGTACATCTAAATAGGTATCGCTTTTCACTTCACCTGCCAATACCACTTGACCTGTGGTAACCAGCGTTTCACAAGCTACTTTGCTATCGGCATCAAAAGCCAAAAAATTATCTAAAAGTGCATCACTAATCTGGTCAGAAACTTTATCTGGGTGCCCTTCACTAACAGATTCTGAAGTAAATAAATAAGCCATTTTCTCTTTTTAACTGTGAGGCAGATTTGACGAGAAGGCCGAAAGAAGTTTACACCACTTTTTAGCATTTTTTACCGAGGTTGCAATCAGTCAAATCCTTCCTCAAATTGAAAGGCAAAAATAGGAAAATAGTTTTGTTGTAAAAATGTGTTCTCGATACTTTTTCTTCGAAAAAACTCGAACTGACAGTTTTTATGATGAATTAAATACCTTTGGTATTATAATTCATATTTGATGCTTGCCAAAAAATACCTTGGTTGCACGGCATACCCTAAAGTGCTGATCAAGTTATTTGAAAATGAATCTTGCCTAATGCTGGTAGTGTTCAATAGGTTCATTCCAGAAATCTTGAATTCCCATTTACTATCTTCTTTTTGATAATACAATGCGGCATTAAAAAAGTCATACGTACTACTAACTCCGCCATCCCTATTTTTATAATCATTGTATTCATAATCTGCAGTAATAGCAAAACCTTTTAAGAAAAAAGCTTCAACATTAGCATAAGGACTATTGGTTATAAAAGTGTTCTCAATAGCTGTGCTAGAATAGTTATTTAATTGCTTTTTAAAACCCACCTCAGCATTTGGTGCTTCCTTAAATCGCGTTTCAAAAGCTAGTTTATAGGTTTGGTTAAAAGATTCATTAAAATCCGTCGCTCCATTGATAACCGTATTAAACTTATTGTAAGACCATCTACTTTCAAATTTTGTTTTCCATAACGGAAAGCGTTTTTCAAAAGTTCCAAAAAGTGAGAAGGTTTCGTTTGGCGTATCTAAATTTATTGGCGATGACACCCTATCCAATCCAATAAAATTTACAGTATTGCCAATACTCTCATATCTTTTCTGATAGGAAAGTCCGCCGTAAATGGTCGTAAAAGTAAACATGCTAAAATTGCTATAGTTTAGGCTAGCATTATGATACCACTCATTTTTTAGATTTCTATTCCCCGTAAAAAGACTGTTATAACCTCTTAGTTCTCTAGCAGCTACCAAATTTTGAATATCTGGAAATTGCGCCTCCACGGCATATCTAAATTGCAAAGATTGTGTACTGTTGAATTCATATCTAGAATTTAAGCTTGGCAGTAGCAAAACTTTGTCGAAATCGGTTACTTGGTTTTGCTGACTATTATCTATTGCGTAATTATGAAGGGACAACCCAGGACTAACCGTGAGCTTGCCAAATTTTACTCGGTAGCCCAATCCAAAATAAATATCTTGAAAGTTAAATTCGGTATCGTTTACATATTCATCATTGAAGCCTACCGTTTGTCTATTGCCATCAATCAGTTCCGATAATTCCGAGGTTAAGCTTTGCTTGTTCAAACTTATACCAGACTTAAAACTGATATGGTTGGTTTCATTTAAAACTCGATAATAATTAAATTCTACATCAAAAGTATTGGTGAATATTTCCTTATCCTGAAATAAATCAAAAGGACTCTCGCCATTTAAAGGAACACTGCCAGGAAAAGGAACTTGCTCGGTCAATAAACCATAATTTGGGCGTTGCCTTTTGTATAAATGGTTAGATTCAAGTGAATAAATATTCTTATCATTATTGG
>CAYGUZ010000328.1:0-2822 GCA_964353215.1 uncultured Flavobacteriaceae bacterium | reverse complement strand
ATGTAGATCCAGGTACATTGAATCCTTACGAGCACGGTGAGTGTTATGTAACCGACGATGGCGCCGAAACAGATTTAGATCTTGGGCATTACGAACGTTTTTTAAACGTAAAGACCTCTCAGGCAAATAATGTTACCACGGGTAGAATTTATCAGAGTGTCATAGAAAAGGAGCGTAGAGGGGAGTTCTTAGGTAAAACCGTTCAAGTGGTGCCCCATATTACAAATGAAATTAAAGAACGCATTCAGATTCTTGGTAATAGTGGTGAGTATGATATTGTAATTACTGAAATTGGAGGTACTGTAGGTGATATTGAATCTTTACCTTATATAGAAGCGGTTCGCCAACTTCTTTGGGAATTAGGTGATAACAATGGTATTGTCATACACCTTACTTTGGTGCCTTTTTTATCTGCAGCAGGTGAGTTAAAGACCAAGCCTACACAACACTCGGTAAAAACCCTGATGGAAAGTGGAATAAAGGCCGATATTTTGGTCTGCCGTACCGAGCATGAAATATCAGATGATATTAAGAACAAGTTGGCACTTTTCTGTAATGTGAAAAAAGAAGCTGTAGTTCAGTCTATTGATGCCTCGACTATATATGATGTGCCTATTCTTATGCAAGAAGAAGGTTTAGATACTGTAGCCCTTCAAAAATTGGCACTGCCAGATAATTTAGAGACCAATTTAGATAACTGGAAGCAGTTTCTTCACAAACATAAAAATCCGAAAAGCGAGGTGACCATTGGTTTAATAGGTAAATATGTAGAGTTGCAAGATTCTTATAAATCAATTTTAGAATCATTTATTCATGCAGGTGCAGCAAATGAGGTCAAGGTGAATGTAAGGTCTATACATTCAGAACATATTACTGCGAAAGACCTGGCTAAAAAGATGACTGGCCTCAATGGTATTTTGGTGGCCCCTGGTTTTGGCGAAAGAGGTATAGAAGGTAAGATTCTTGCCGTGCAATATGCTAGGGAGAATAACATTCCCTTTTTAGGTATTTGTTTGGGTATGCAAATGGCGGTCATTGAATATGCAAGAAACGTTTTGAGCTATACCGATGCGAACTCGACAGAAATGGATGAGCAAACGCCACATCCGGTAATTAACTTAATGGAAGAGCAAAAGACTGTGACCAATAAAGGGGGTACGATGCGTTTAGGTGCATGGGACTGTAATTTGAAAAACGATACGCTTGCCAAAGAAATATATAACGGCAAAAGCGAAATCTCCGAACGTCATAGACACCGCTTCGAATTTAATAACAAATACAAAGAAGAATTAGAAGATGCAGGGCTTATTGCTTCGGGCATAAATTCAAAAACCAATTTAGTAGAAATAGTAGAGATACCTTCGCACCCTTGGTTTATTGGTGTGCAATATCACCCAGAATATAAAAGTACCGTAGCGGATCCGCACCCTTTATTTGTAGGCTTTGTAAAAGCGGTTTTACAACAGAAACTACAACAAACCAATGCCAGTTTGGCATAAAAAACACATTTGGATATATATTTGCCAACTTAAGGCTTGCAAATAAGCACCACTAAACAACTTACATGGAAGAAAAGAAGTTTGATATTAATACAGTTATAGGCTTTGTATTAATTTTTGGCGTAATGATAGCGATGTTCTACTTTAATCAACCTACTCCCGAGGAAATTGAAGCAGAAAAGGCCAAACAAGAACAAGTAGCAGCAGAGGCTAAAACCAACCAAGTTGAGAAAATAGAAGAACAAAAACCGGCTGTTATTGATTTGCAAGATTCCACAGCGGTCGCCAATTATAAAAGTGCTGTAGGGGCATTTGGTTTTACCAAAACGTCAGAAGGAACTACCAAACTAGAAAATGAAGTTTTATATCTAGAAATTTCGAATAAAGGCGGTCAGATTGTTGAGGCAAAGATGAAAGAATTTGTGACTTATGACTCAATACCTGTGCATTTGATAAAAGATGGTAACGCAAACTTCGCCATTTCTTTTTCTACAAACGACAACAGGGTTTTGAGTACGGCCGATTTGTTTTTTGAACCTACCCTTAGCAGTAGTGGTGATAATCAGGTACTTTCTTTAAAAGCCAAAGTTTCTGAGAACCAGTATTTAGAATATCGGTATGAAATGAAACCAAAAGATTATTTGGTAGATTTTACTGTCAGGTCCCAAGGTTTAAACGGTGTTTTGAATTCTTCAAAACCGCTAAACCTAGAATGGAAACTTAAAGGTATACGACATAACAAAAGTGTACAGTACGAAAGTCGTTATACTGAAATGATGTATAATTATGAAGATGGAAAAATAGATTATTTATCTGCCAATAGTGATGATGAAGAGACTGAAGAAGATGTGCAGTGGCTTTCTTTTAAACAACACTTTTTCACATCTATTTTGGCGACAAAAAAGAATTTTAAGACCGCCGAAATCAGTTCGGTTAATCTAGTCGAAGAAGAAAGTAAAGAAGTGAAGTTCACCAAAGATTTTTCTGCAACTATCCCCTTGGCACTCGAAGGTGGTGAAATTTCTGAGAGTTTAGATTGGTACTACGGCCCTACTGATGTTAAAGTGCTTAGCCAGTACGATGAGTATCAGTTAGAAGATACCATTTATTTTGGATGGGGTATTTTCGGTTGGATCAATAGATACGTTTTCACGCCTTTTTATACTTTTTTAAGCTCTTTCTTACCATATGGTATCGCCATCATCATAATGACCATAATTGTTAGGTTGGCATTATCACCTGTAACGTACAAGTCATACCTATCACAGGCAAAAATGAAAGTATTAAAGCCAGAGATAACGGAGATAAATGAGAAGTATAAGG
>CAYGUZ010000327.1:0-2824 GCA_964353215.1 uncultured Flavobacteriaceae bacterium | reverse complement strand
TAGTCTTGGGTTCAATTTTAAAGTTCCATGAACCAGATCGTGAGAAGTAGAAACATATGTCACGAACATTAGAACAACAACACTTAAAAGAGAAAATACAATATATGATTGTGTCGCAAAATAAAAATAAGCGAAACACCATATAAAGGGCTTACTAATTGTCCATGATTTTTGAAGTAAAGAAAGTTCAAGTAAATCTTTCCCTAAAATCTTAATACTGGGTAGCTTAATCGGATTTGCAACTTCAGGCTTCACTCTGCGTTTTTATATAAAAATATAGTAGAATTCCCTCACATGCTAATGTCACTACAATTTATTGAGAACGATGATTTAAGTAAAATCCAAATATTGGCCTACTGCAACAAAAACAACAGAAAAACAGCAGGCACCAAATAGATTACAATGGTCATCGCACCGGCATAGTCTTTATTGATACGCTGCCCTAAAAATAACATTAGCAATGCCAAGCATGAGGTGAGTGCACCATAAAGTGCAAAGGTTTTATCGTTATGCAATAGTAGGTGTATGATACCGGCCAAGCACAATAATCCGGCTACGAGTTCAACTACGGTGATGACACCTAACAATAAAGGCACGGAATTTTTAAATAATGATTTTGAAAAATGTTCTTTTAACCATGATAGATTCCCTTTCCAGTCGACAACCTTATCGATTCCGCTTTGTAAAAAGGTGATAATCAAAAATAGCAGCAATACGGTTTCAGTAGCATTTTCGTAAAAGTGCATAATAATCGGTTTTAGGCGCCTTTGGTATGTAGAAGCCTGGTTAGTTTTATAGATAGATCGGTAAAGATGATTTTTGCATTTCCGTTACGTTCCACGTGAAAAATAGCCTCTTCCAATTCTGTAGTAATGTCTTGAATATTGTTTTCATGCACAAAGGGGGCAAACTTTTTTAGATTGAATCCGTCCATATGAATTTTGGCATAGACCAACTCATGGGCATTGAAGTTCATCAGCATTGCCTGGCGCATTATTGTAATACAGTAGTGCAGAAACTTCTTCTGGACCTCGCGACCATGTTTGGCTAGCTCATTACTCCAATTGATAAGCTCATGAATAGCAGCTTTATTGCCCTTGGCTTTAAAAGCACTGCGCACCCATTGTACGAACCATTTTTCGAACACCAGATCTTCGGAATCGTTGTTCATTAAGTCTAGGGCCTTATTAAAGTTTCCATTGGCCTCGTGCGCCAAACGATTTGCTTCTGCCTCGGCAAGCCCTTCTTTCATTAATCCGTTTGCTATTACGCTTTGTGGTAGCGGAGCAAAATGAATGAGCTGACACCTAGATTTTATGGTATTTATGATTTGCTCTTCATCTTCGGTAATAAAAATGATAACTGTATTATTTGGTGGCTCTTCAATCAGTTTTAAAAGCTTGTTTGAGGCAGCGATATTCATTTTCTCGGCCATCCAAACAATGAGGGTTTTATAGCCACCTTCGTACGATTTTAAAGACAGTTTTTTAACGATATCCTGAGCTTCATCTACCCCGATTTGGCCTTGTTTTTTTTCGATGCCGATAGCACGGTACCAATCAAAAAGATTTCCGTAGGGCTGTTCTTTTACAAACTTGCGCCAGTCTTCTAAATAATGGTCGCTGACCGCATGGCTTTTTACCTTTTCTGAGTTAGATACCGGAAAAGCAAAATGCAGATCAGGGTGGGTTAAAGAAGCGCATTTGGCGTTACAGACTTGATTTTCGCCATCGTTTTCCCCATTTGTGTTTTGGCAAAGCACGTATTGCGCATAGGCGATAGCCAAAGCAAGCGTACCTGACCCTTCTGCGCCTACAAATAGCTGTGCATGCGGTATGCGGCCAGCTTCTGCCGTTGTCGTCAAGTGTTTTTTTAAATGGCCAAGCCCTAAGACCTCTTTAAACTGCATAAAGCAAATATACGTTTTAGTGTAACAGGTTTTTAGAGAAGAATTTGGTTACGGCTATTGTTTTTCCAGCTCTTTTTCAAGCATAGTTATGGTGGACAAAATAAAATCTTTTAGGTTCAATTCATTAATAACGACATAATCTTGATTATGCTTATGATGCCATACTTGGTTCTCGAATTCCATTAAATCTTCTTTTGGTAAATTAAATTTGAAAGGCGATTTCTCTTTATAAGTGGTTAAGTAGTTGCTCTTGTCTAAAGGCAATTTTTTAGTGAGCTCACCATTGGCCAATGGAAACCGCTTCATCAAAAAAGGCATTAGGTTCATGCTGTAATTATCTGATCTAAAAAGGATATCCTCTTCGCAGTCAATAATTAAGGTAAGCCAATTACCCAATTGTTCCCGGATTGCCCCGTTTTTTAGAATGTTTAACTTTCCCGAATTCACTATTTCACTGGAAACCCCAGTAATGGCATCAAAAGAGTGAAAATTGCCAATGGCAATTAGTAAGGCATCAACCCGTTCCGATTTTTGGGCCAAAGAATCGGTGCGTATGATGCGGGTAAGATCTAAACAAGCCTGGGTGGATTTTTCATTGATACTGATAGATTCTTCCAAGTCTTTCAGATTATTTTGAAACTCGTCTTTTAGCGCAGTAAGTAGTTCTACTTCTGTTCGATTTTCAATCCGTTGTTGGTTCCAGGTGTTTATTTGAATTGCCAAAAGAATCCCAATGACCACCAGCAGTATTTCACCAATGGCGTATTTAAAGTATTTTCCCATTTTGTTTTCTTGGATTAGTTGCTGCCTTATTTTCCTAAAAAATTTGATCATGATTTTTGTTTTTGTCATTTCGAAATGAGGAATCCCGATAGCTATCGGGAGACGATTGAGAAATCTCAAATGAGATTCCTC
>CAYGUZ010000326.1:0-2831 GCA_964353215.1 uncultured Flavobacteriaceae bacterium | reverse complement strand
TCTTTTTACTACATACATGTGGCTACTTTGTTTATTGTTTATTAAAATATTGGTCATTAACACCAACAAGAAGTACTTGTCAGCGTTAGTTGGTAGGTCTTTTTGCTTTGGGGCAAAAAAGGATAAGTATTCTTCCTTTAAGGAAATCTCCTTTTTACTAATATTATCTAAAAGTCTGCGTCAAAACTGATTTTCTGCGCATCCTCATCTTTATCCTTATTCAATACGCCCGCTTTTTGGTATTCTGAAACTCGCTTTTCAAAGAAGTTGGTTTTCCCTTGCAGCGAAATCATATCCATAAAATCAAACGGATTTGTCGCATTGTACACTTTATCACACTCTAACTCAACCAATAATCTATCCGTTACAAATTCTAGATACTGGGTCATTAACTTCGAGTTCATCCCTATAAGACTAGCTGGCAAAGATTCTGTTATAAACTCGCGTTCGATATTTAAAGCATCGGTCAAGATTTGAGTAATACGTTCTTTTGGCACTTTATTGATCAAATGTTTATTGTGCAAGTGTACTGCGTAGTCACAGTGCATACCCTCATCTCTTGAAATTAGCTCATTAGAAAATGTAAGGCCGGGCATTAACCCTCTTTTCTTTAGCCAAAATATCGAACAGAAGGCACCTGAGAAGAAAATTCCTTCTACCGCAGCGAAAGCGATCAAACGTTCTGCAAAACTCGGAGATTCTATCCAATTTAATGCCCAATCTGCCTTTTTCTTGATTGCCGGAAAGTTTTCAATTGCCTTGAACAATATATTCTTCTCCTTTTCATCCTTTACGTAGGTATCTATTAAAAGAGAATAGGTTTCTGAATGGATGTTCTCCATCATAATCTGAAAACCGTAGAAGAACTTTGCTTCGGCGTATTGCACTTCGCTCACAAAATTCTCTGCCAAATTCTCGTTTACTATACCGTCGGATGCTGCAAAAAAGGCAAGAATGTGTTTGATAAAGTAACGCTCATCATCATTAAGTTTTTCGTTCCAATCCGTAAGGTCTTCACCCAAATCAATTTCTTCAGCTGTCCAAAAGCAAGCCTCACATTTCTTGTACCATTCCCATAAATCATCATGCTTGATGGGAAAAATCACAAATCTGTCTTCATTTTCTTCTAAAATAGGCTCAATAGCAGCTGACATAGTGTTTTATTTAAATTTTTATATTAGGGTTGAAAATTACCTTTCGGCAGGGACCAACAAAGATTCAAAAATGTAACCGAATTGTAAAGTTTGTTTTATGTAATTGCCCTCAAAGTTTTTAACACAAAATGTTGAAATCTAGGCTCGCAAGCGATGTACAGTACATTGTAGAAATTAAATCTATTTATAACTTTATTTTGTTAAAATGAACAAAATAAAAAGACCAAAAGGTATCTTAATTAAGATACCTTTTGGTCTAAAAAATAATCACCAAACCGTACGGCCCAGTCATTATATACACTTCTGTCATTAAGATTGGGTAGTTCCCCCGAAACCCTCACCTAAAACCTAAGCTTTAAATGACCTTAATTCTATTTTCACACATACCATTGGCATGTTTGGTTGGCCGTACGCTGGTTGATATAACATTTGTTGCCAAGTTTAATTTTTATATTCAACAGCTGCAATCTCATTTGAATCTTGCAAAGTTCTGTTTTCACTAATAGCGGCAAACACTAAAGCAATAAGTAAAACCACAAATAATATTAAACTCTTTTTCATTGTTGGCTATATTGAGTTGTTCTGTTTCAAAAATCCTCTTCGAAGATATAAAGCCGAACAACCGAATATTTTGTCAATTGTATAAATGGCACAGAATCCTGTATAAATGGATTCTAACGAAATTCTACAACTATGCCCTGATTTTTAAGTCGTTACAGCCCTTTCAATAGAACTATTTGGTTTTTCGTGCCAACTATAATACATATCATCCCATTAATACATATTTTTAAACGCACTATGCGTTTTTGGCCTATGTTTATATTTTAGTTTATACTTATGTTAGAAGCTGTAATTGTAGATGATGAAATAAAAGCCTTAGAAAGTCTTAGCTGGGAACTTACCAATCTAAGCGATGAGGTTAAAATTGTTGCGTCTTTTACCGATGCGCATAAAGCATTGGATTATCTAGCTAAAAACACCCCGGATTGTCTCTTTTTGGATATTGAGATGCCAGTAATGGATGGCTTTCAATTTATTAAAAACCTAACCAATACGAAGTTTCCGGTAGTGATTACCACCGCATACAACCAATATGCATTAAAGGCATTGAAAAACGAAGCTATAGACTACCTTCTAAAACCCATAGATTCTGATGATCTTAGTGTAACCATAGAAAAAATTAAAAAATACAATTCTAGAAACTATACTGCTGAAAAATTCGAAAAAATATTACTGAATTTTAACTCCAATTCATTGGACAGAAAGATTACGATTAATACGGACGGGAAACTTTTGTTTTTAGAAGCCGACGAAATTTTATACGCAGAGTCTGATGGTAATTATAGCACCATATTTCTGGCGGACGGACAGAAGATTGTTTTAACCAAAAAATTAAAGGAAGTAAACGCCCTGTTACCAAAAGATTCTTTTTTTAGAATACATAACTCATTTATAGTAAACCTAGGCCAGATTAAAGAGTTTTTAAAAACCGATGGTTATGTGATACTAAAATCTAACCAGAAAATACCTGTGTCAAGACAAAAGAAATCAGATTTTTTAGATTTGTTATAAATGCTCTGAATGCCAAACTATCAACTACCCCATTTTATAAAAAGTTACCGCCATTCTTGCATCACATTGTTGATTGCTTTTCTATTGCTTTTTTGCCCAACCCTA
>CAYGUZ010000325.1:0-2834 GCA_964353215.1 uncultured Flavobacteriaceae bacterium | reverse complement strand
GCCCAATAACCGAACCATCGTTACAGGTTTTCACTATATTTCCATAAAATTAGCCAGACTGTACATAGCGCGGCGTTAGCTACAATGACCTAAAAACTCACGTAGAACAATTAAAAACCACAAACGTTGAAAATATCATTCGTACTTTTTATTACACTACTCTTACCTATTGTAGGTATGGCACAGGAAAATAAAGTAACTACAGGAAATGAAAATGGGACACTTATAGCGATTGGTGGTGGAGATATTGGACACACTAATATTATGGAAGAATTTCGGAAACTGGCTGGCGGAGATTCTGCGAAAATAGTAGTTATACCAACAGCATTTGTGAGGGACAATGAAATAGATACATTGTTATTAGAAAGAAATTTCAAAGAATATGGAATACCTAATTTTACGGTTCTACATACAAATGATTCTACTGAGGTAAATACAGATGATTTTGTGAAACCGATTAAGGAAGCTACAGGTATTTATTTTACAGGTGGTAGACATTGGAGAATAGCAGATAGTTATTTAAATACCAAAGTACATAAAGAACTATTAAAATTATTGGACAGAGGTGGCGTAATTGCAGGTTCGTCAGCAGGCGCAACTATACAAGGTTCCTATTTAGCAAGAGGAGATACAAAAAACAATCAAATAATGATGGGAGACCATGAAATTGGATTCGGATTTATTTCGAACATTGCTATTGACCAACACGTGTTAAGCCGAAATAGACAGTTTGATATGTTTACAATCCTAGAGAAAAAACCTGAACTTTTGGGTGTCGGAATTGATGAGAGCACAGCTATCGTGGTCAAAGGAGATATTTTGGAAGTTATTGGGGAAAGTTATGTTATTATCTATGACAAATCGTTCTGGTCAATTGAACATAATCCATTCGATGAAGAAACCGAAAAAGAACTTCCAAATAAAAACCAATTATTCTATTTTTTGAAAAGTGGAGATAAATATAATTTAAGAGATAGAAAAGTCATTCGGAATTAATCATTGTGCATAATCACTGTAGCTAACAAAGAACCGAGATAAAAAACAACTCTTTTCTACATTAAATTTGAAACATAATTATCCTTTACCAGAACCCATCAGCAAGGGTTATAGTCAAAAAAACATACGCCTATATTCTACCTTTTGCTCAATCAGAAATTAATCGCTAATTAACACGCTATGAGCTATATACAAGACCGTTCGAACTGAGCATGGTGAGTGTGCGAACTCTCAAATAAAACCCACCAAACCACTAGACTTTTGTTAAAAATTTAAATTTCATTAGGATTTTAAATTTTTCTGACGTTATATTTGCACCAATAAGTTCAAACACGTATTGAATAGTTATCAAGAAAGGTGGAGGGATTAGACCCTATGAAACCTTAGCAACCCTTAGCTCGTGCTGATGCCAATCAGCATCTAAGAAGGTGCTAAATTCTATCTTTATCCTGAGCTCGTTTCAGGACTTGTTGAATCTATCGACTCGGTTTAAAGAATAGATAACGAAAAACCAATAGCCTCAAACGGCTATCTTTTCTATTTTCTTATAACTTTTTGATTTTACCTAACTATCGTCGGATAGCGAGGGTTTGGCTTTTATTGTCATTCCTGCGAATGCAGGAATCTATTTAAAAACCAGTATTCCTGAAACAAAATGGGATACATAAAATTGAAAAAATGAGTATTCAAAAATTAGCAACAAACGCATTACACGCAGGGCATGACACCACGCAAACTGGTGGAACAAGGGCAGTGCCTATTTACCAAACGTCGTCTTATGTCTTTAATGACACGGACCATGCCGCAAATCTTTTTTCTTTGGGCGAGCTTGGCTTCATTTACACTAGATTGAACAACCCGACCAATCAAATACTACAAGATAGACTTGCTGCCGTTGAAGGTGGGGTTGGAGCAGTGGTATTTGCTTCCGGTACTGCAGCAATTTCTACTGGACTCTTAACCCTATTAAAGGCCGGGGATCATATCGTGGCTTCGAGCAGCTTGTATGGTGGAACTTTTAACCTATTAAATGTGACCCTTCCGAGATTGGGTATTACCACCACTTTTGTTGATGCTTCTGATCCATCTAATTTTGGAAAGGCGGTTCAAGAAAATACAAGAGCCTTTTTTGTAGAATCTTTAGGGAATCCGAAATTGGATGTATTAGATCTAAAGGGGATTTCAAAAGAAGCCAAAGCGGCAAAAGTGCCATTTATTGTAGATAACACTGTTGCCACTCCGGGCTTATTGAATCCAATTGAACACGGAGCAAATCTGGTAATCCATTCCCTAACCAAATATATCGGGGGGCAAGGCACTTCGCTTGGTGGAGCCATCATTGATGCTGGCACTTTTGATTGGACCAATGGTAAATTTCCAGAATTTACCGAGCCATCTGCCGGCTATCACGGATTGGTGTATAGCGAAGCTTTAGGGGCTGCTGCATTTACCTTTAAATTAATTTTAGAAGGCTTACGCGATTTTGGTGGGGCTTTAAGTCCTTTCAACGCTTTTCAGATAATTCAAGGTTTGGAAACCTTGCCCGTACGAATCAAGCAGCATAGTGCAAACGCATTGGAATTGGCAGAATGGTTGCAGAATAGGGAAGAAGTGGCCTGGGTGAATTACCCTGGACTAAAAGGAAATAAATATTACGATTTAGCCCAAGAATATTTGCCAAAAGGACAAAGTGGATTGGTCACCTTTGGTGTAAAAGGTGGATTTGAAGCGGCGAAAAAGCTAACGGATGCTACTAAGGTATTTTCATTATTGGCAAATATTGGAGACACTAAATCTTTGATTATTCACCCGGCAAGCACCACTCATCAACAATTGAC
>CAYGUZ010000324.1:0-2837 GCA_964353215.1 uncultured Flavobacteriaceae bacterium | reverse complement strand
TACCCTAATTCGCTTCGATGTTTGCAGCCGCTGCCAAAGGCTGAGGTGTTGGAGGAACAAAAACATGCGCCGCATACAAGCCTGTGGCCAAAGCAACTGCAAATACCAAAGTAGAAATGCCTGTCTTCTTGCTTAACGCTTTACTCAAAGAAGAAAGAATGATAAAACCGGAATCACAGAAAACCGGAATAGAAATCATAAAACCTGCCAGATTGAGTGCTAACGGAGAACGTTTGAGCCCAACCCGTTTTAAAACCGTATTTGCCAAAACGGTAGTGCTTCCTGTTTTTTCTAAAAAGACACCAATTATAGTTCCGAAGGCAATTATAAGCCCAATACCGGACAGGGTTTTACCAAACCCTTCACTGATAGTTTTCATTATAAGTTCAGGAGATAGTCCTAATAGAAATCCTGATAATATGGCAGCTATTGTAAGCGATAAAACTGGGTGCATTTTAAACCCTACCGTAGCTATGACCATAAATACAATCACCAAAAGAAGTAGGGCTAGATTCATTAGAAAACAATGATTAAGTTCGTTTTTCTAAATATAAAGTATTCTAGCTAAATTTGAATTCTATGAAAACAGATAAAGAATTATTGGTTAAAGGAATTAAATCTTTTGCGTTAACCGCAGGAACAATGTTTTTGGCGCCGATAATCTTATATCAAGCCTTTAAGAATACTGATAAGCCCTTGTTTGTTCCTGTACTGGTAATTGGTATTATAGTGGCAATTTTAGCGGTATACCTGGGTTTTCGCTCCGTAAACATTGTTATGAATGCTGTCTTTGGCAAAAAAGACTAATCCTTGGTTTTGGAGGAGCTATTTTTCCACTTATTGCTAAGCATAGCAAAATCATAATCAAGAACTGACTTTTGCCGCTCTAATTTATCGTAAGTAAATGCACGCTGTAGAATATCCTCGATAAGGTAGTCTTCATGAACCTCTTCGGGCCTAAACTCTTCTTTTAAGCTTATCTTGAAAGCTTTTGCTGTAGTATTATACCAAAAAGCTCGCCACCCACTTCGTAGCTCCTTTACCAGATCAAATGCCGTAGAACCCGTTTGTCTGTGAATTAGTTTGACCAAAATTTGACCTTCGGTACGCGTCAATTTTTTGAGCTCGGCAGAAAACTCTCCTTCGATATACTTTTGTACTTTCTTGGTATATCGCTTTTGCTGACGTCTCTTTTTGATTTTTGTAAGGCTATCGTTCAATTCTACCAATCTTTCAGAAGCTAACTTCGCGTAGGGATACACTTTGATGGTTTTTCTTCGTAAAATGTAATATCTAAGTTTTTCTTTCTTATCTGCGAATTCAAGTTTACCAAAAATATAAACTTCATCTAGGGGAATTGAGCTTTGTAAAATAGAGTCTCCTTCAAATCGAATGTAATAATCGGTAATAGTATCCTGCTCTTTTTCTTCTTGAGAAAAGCCGAAGAAAAAAGTAAAAAGAATTAGAAATGAAAATACCGCTCGTACCATAAACATAGGTTTTCAAAAACCTTTTCAAAAGTAATAATAATGCCAATGTTATATTATTAAATAAAAGTGAATATTACTATGTTTGTACCTCAAAACACACCTATGACTTCAAAGAAAATTATCACTGATAAGTCTTTAAAATTTTTCGAAAAATACCTTAACAACGCGTCTCCGACAGGATACGAGTGGGAAGGACAAAAAATTTGGATGGACTACCTAAAACCCTATGTTGATGAATTTATAACCGACACTTACGGTACCGCCGTAGCAGTAATAAATCCTGAGGCCAAATACAGGGTAGTTATTGAAGGTCATTCAGATGAGATTTCTTGGTATGTAAATTACATTTCTGACAATGGTCTGCTTTATGTGATTAGAAACGGTGGTAGTGACCATCAAATAGCCCCATCAAAATGGGTGAACATACATACTAAAAATGGTATTGTTAAAGGTGTTTTTGGGTGGCCGGCCATACATACTAGAAGAAATAGTAAAGAGGAGCCACCTAAACTAGACAATATCTGTATAGATATAGGGGCGAAAGACAAAGAAGAAGTAGAAAAGATGGGCGTTCATGTGGGTTGTGTCATCACCTATCCTGATGAATTTCACATACTCAACAAAGATAAATTTGTCTGTAGGGCTTTAGATAACCGTGCAGGTGGTTTTATGATTGCCGAAGTAGCGCGTCTACTCCATGAAAACAAGGTGAAATTACCTTATGGACTTTACATTACAAACTCCGTTCAAGAAGAAATAGGTTTACGTGGTGCAGAAATGATA
The DNA here is from genome assembly GCA_964353215.1 of uncultured Flavobacteriaceae bacterium. Lineage (GTDB taxonomy): Bacteria > Bacteroidota > Bacteroidia > Flavobacteriales > Flavobacteriaceae > Croceitalea. Next base: position 564 of record CAYGUZ010000324.1, on the reverse strand, counting down.
ACCCAGACCATAAAACCAAATGTTGCCATCGTTACCGATGTTACCCATGATACGAGTACCCCAATGATCGATAAAAAAGTACAAGGAGATACTCAGATTGGTAAAGGGCCAGTAATTTCTTATGCCCCTGCCGTTCAACAAAAATTAAGGGAACGTATATTAGAAACCGCAGCGGCCAAGAAAATACCGTTTCAACGCTCAGCCTCTTCAAGGGCAACCGGAACGGATACTGATGCTTTTGCCTACAGTAACGGCGGAGTTGCCTCAGCACTAATCTCGTTACCACTTCGATATATGCACACAACAGTTGAAACAGTGCACAAAGAAGACGTAGAAAATGTCATCCGGCTGATTTACGAAACATTGTTGACTATAAAAGATGGAGAAACCTTTAGTTATTTTGAGGACTAAATAACTTCATTATTAAGGTGTCTGTCTCGTGGATGAATTAATTGACATACTGGATGAGAATGGAAATTCAACCGGGGAAACGGCACTAAAATCCAAGGCACATATAGAAGGGTTATTCCATCCAACGATTCATGTTTGGTTTTACACTAAAGA
>CAYGUZ010000323.1:0-2843 GCA_964353215.1 uncultured Flavobacteriaceae bacterium | reverse complement strand
ATAATGGGTATTCTGAAAATTTACATTCCTACGTGAATAATATCAATACACATGAAGGAGGAACGCACTTATCTGGTTTTAGAAGGGGGTTGACTTCTACTTTGAAGAAATATGCCGATAATTCTGGAATGTTAGATAAGCTAAAGTTCGAAATTCAAGGTGATGACTTTAGGGAAGGGCTTACGGCAATTGTCTCCGTTAAGGTTGCCGAACCTCAGTTTGAGGGTCAGACCAAAACAAAATTGGGTAACAGAGAGGTTTCTTCGGCAGTTAGCCAAGCAGTTTCTGAAATGTTGACCAATTATTTGGAAGAACATCCTGATGATGCAAAAATCATTGTACAAAAAGTAATTCTTGCCGCTCAAGCAAGACATGCCGCAACAAAGGCCCGTGAAATGGTACAGCGTAAAACCGTAATGAGTGTTGGCGGCCTACCTGGAAAATTATCTGACTGTTCTGAGCAAGACCCATCACTTTGTGAAGTGTTTTTGGTAGAGGGTGATTCTGCAGGTGGTACCGCCAAGCAAGGTCGCGATAGAATGTTTCAGGCTATTCTGCCTTTAAGGGGTAAAATCCTTAACGTGGAGAAGGCCATGCAGCATAGGGTTTTTGAGAACGAGGAAATAAAGAACATCTATACGGCCCTTGGTGTAACCATTGGTACTGAAGAGGACAGTAAGGCATTGAATCTTGAAAAATTGCGTTACCATAAAGTGGTTATCATGTGTGATGCCGATGTTGATGGTAGCCATATTGAAACCTTGATTTTAACTTTCTTCTTCCGTTATATGAGAGAATTGATAGAAGGTGGTCATGTTTACATTGCTACACCTCCGCTATATTTGGTCAAGAAAGGCTCTAAAAAGCGTTACGCTTGGACAGATGCCGAACGTGATGAAATAGTAGAATCAATGAACGGCGGAGCGGGTATTCAGCGATATAAAGGTCTCGGTGAGATGAATGCTGAACAATTGTGGGATACCACTATGAATCCCGCTTTTAGAACGCTAAGACAAGTTACTATTGATAATGCTACCGAAACGGACCGTATTTTCTCCATGCTAATGGGTGATGAGGTACCTCCGCGAAGGGAATTTATAGAGAAAAATGCCGTTTATGCGAACATTGATGCATAGATAACGACAGTTCACAACAAAAACTCGCTCCTACAGGGCGAGTTTTTTAGTTTTAGGAAAAATTTTACAAAATGAAGAGAATAATTCTTTTTGGATTAATAGGTAGCTTTTCCTTAGGGCTAAGTGCGCAAGCAGATTTTAGCGATGTTTTCGCCGCTGGTGTAGAAGATGCAGAACGTTTTAGTAACGATTATTTCGGACCTATGTCCGAAGCTGCTATTTATAGCATGGCGAACGGATGGTATAACTCCGCGGATTCTAAACCGCTAGGCGGATTTGAAATCTCGCTTGTGGGTAATATCACCGGGTTTAAAAATAAAGGGGATAAGAAAGCATTTTTATTTGATGAGGCAAATTACACCAACCTGCAATTGGTTGGGGGCAATGGTACAAGAACCGACACCCAATTGGTTTCGTCGGTACTAGGTGATATCGAAGGGGTGCGTGTCTTTGTTGAAGCTGAAGTAGCTCCGGGTGTTACGGAGACCAGCGAATTTACCTTGCCTTCCGGACTTGCTTCTGAAGGACTTAATTTTGTGCCTTCGACTTTTTTACAAGCGAGCGTTGGACTTGTAAAAGGCTTGGAAGTAAAAGCTAGATTCTTGCCGAATATTAATTTTGATGATGATGTTGAATTTGGGCTTTTTGGTGCAGGATTACAGTATGATTTCACAAAAATTCTTCCTGGTGATAAAATGCTACCGGTTGCCCTATCGGCAGTTATTGGGTATACCAATTTGAATGCTTCCTATGATTTTACCGGTCAAGGCCTGCTAGCAGGTGAAAATCAAAGAATAGAAACTACATTTAATACATGGACTTTTGCTGCTGTGGCATCCACTAAATTGCCTATAATCAATTTTTATGGTGGTTTAGGCTATATTACAGGAAACTCTGAAACTGATGTTTTAGGCACTTACCAGGCAGGTTTTGGGCCGTTTCAAGAAACGGTAACCGATCCTTTTTCTCTTCGAAGAAAAGTAAGCGGTGTTACTGCCAACGTAGGAACTAAATTGAAATTAGGCTTCTTTAGGTTAAACGTAGATTATAACATTGCAGAATTCAATACGTTAACAGCCGGTATAAACTTTGGTCTTAGGTAGGTTAGATAAAATTTAAAATAAAAAATAAGAAAAGCCCGTAGTAATTAAACTAAGGGCTTTTTCCTTCATTCGCATCTAGTGTCTATGCTATTCCCTAATGGCAAATATACCTCCGTCTTCAAGCGCCAGCTTTTCGGGTGTAGCTGCTTCTTGAAGATTTACCTGTACCTTAGGTTTATCTGTTCCGGTATAAATTATAGTGTAGGTTTCGCCTTCTAAGCTCCAACTAAAATCGGTATAGAAATCTAAATCACCGTTGGTATAATTGTGGTATCGGCCTAGGTAGGCATCGTTGAAAATCCATTCTTGTCGAACTTCATCTCCACTTTTTTCACCTTCCGATGCAATTTCTGATTTTGACCAGATGCCGAGAATAGGGTCGTTGTTTTCGGGTATTTCCGAACAATTGCTCACAGTAATAATGACCAAAATGGCCAATAATGAAAAGAACTTTTTCATGATTAAGTAGGTTATGTCTTTTAATTTGGGACTATTAGAACGGCAAGAATCAAGTTGGTATTGCAAAAATTCGATGTATGACCACTTTTAGACAATTTCTTCGTTCAAGGGTATTTTTTTTTAACATATCTATGAAATTATGTAG
>CAYGUZ010000322.1:0-2844 GCA_964353215.1 uncultured Flavobacteriaceae bacterium | reverse complement strand
GTATATAATTTAGACCCATAACCACCATTCAAGGTAGTTGTTGCAGAAACTGCATTGCCTTGCCCGTCAACGATGGAGTAGTGGGTGGTTTCCATACTTTCAACAATTTCAACCTCTCCATGGCTTACATCTGATGAAAGTGTGGCCTTGTCAAAAGAAAAATTTGCCATTCTTTGGGTCAAATAGTCGTTCGTTAAAATGATGTCTAGAGGAATATCCGTAAAGTCTGGATCACCTAGAAAGTAGTTTCGGTCGGCATAGGCCCTTCGTGCTGCCTCTGTGAATAATTGAACGGTTTTAGCGGAATTATGCCCATAGTCTTTAAGGTCATATGGCTCCATCATCTTAAAAATTTGATTCATGGTCACCCCGCCACTACTAGGTGGGCTCATAGATATAATCTTTAGGTCTTTATAATTAAAAGTGACCGGGTAACGCCATTTGGCCTCATACTTTTCTAGATCCTCTTCGGTTATAAAACCCCCGTTCTCTTGAATAAAAGCAGCCAGTTTCTGCGCTACCTCACCTTTGTAAAAACCATCACGACCTTCATTCATTATTTTGGTCAGGGTTTTGGCCAGTTCAGGGTATTTAATGGTATCACCTGCCTTAAAGTTTTGTGCGAACTTTGTACTATCATTGTTCACCTGAATAAAGCGTTCTTTATAGCTTTCAAGGCGTTTAGCCTGTTTTTCGGTCACGACAACACCCCTATTGGCAAGGGCTATAACAGGTTCTAATATTTCAGGTAATGGTAGCGAACCATATTTGATGTGTACTTCCATAATTCCTGCAACTGTTCCGGGTACACCGACCGCAGTCGCTCCGACCGTACTCATAATCGGTATTACATTACCTAAAGAATCCAAGTACATGTCTTTATGTGCGGCTAAAGGTGCCTTTTCACGATAATCCAGACCTCCAACATCACCATCCGCCTTGCGATATACCATAAAACCGCCACCACCTAAATTTCCGGCAAATGGGTAGGCCACTGCTAATGCCATTTCCGTGCCTACCATAGCATCGAAAGCATTGCCACCTTTCTTCATGATTTCAACACCTATTTTACTGGCTTCTTCACGTGCGGAAACGACCATGGCCTTTTCGGCAACTTCACCCGTTGGTTGTGCAGGTTGTTGCTTGCAGTTGACATACAAGACGCTTAGGGAAATTAAGAGTACTAATCTTCGCATAAGGAATTAAATTTTTGTTTGGAAAAGGTAATCAATTCTTTAAAAAAAGCAGTGAACTCATTTTCAAAATCATCGTAATGCGCTTCAAGATCAAGAATTGCAAAATTCATTTTTGATTTGTTCTTGGTACGACGGTTCATGCCATTTAAAACTCTCGAGATTCCTGTTAAGTTGGCATAACTATACAACCAATTATCAGCTATCATGTAAGGCATCATTCTTTGCGTGCCAAGGGGCAGAATGTCGTAGTTTGCCTCTAAAAGGGTATAAAAGGATGCTACATAGTCATCTAGTGGAATATCAGAATAGGTTGTCCAATTTTTCGCTAGAAAATGGTCATAGAAAATGTCTACGATAATCTGGCTATAGTGGCTATAATTTTTATGTAATCGTTTACTGCTTTGTCGTGCAATAGGATGGGCATCGGTAAAAGTATCTATCTCTCTGTGCAATAAAATTCCCTTTTGTACTTTATTTGGTAGATGTTTGTATTTATTGGCCCGTATATGATCCGCAAAAAAATTACCTAAAGTAATTTGAGGGTCATCGAAAGACAGGTAAATATGGGCGAGAAAATTCACTTTCGAAATTTACAAATTAGAAACGTGTATTAATAACCATCAAATTATATTTGCAAAAACTTTTGAACACATGACACTAATCAAATCTATTTCTGGAATTCGTGGAACCATTGGCGGGGCCACAAATGACAACCTAACCCCAATTGATGCCGTAAAATTTGCTGCGGCCTATGGAACATGGCTAAAAAGCTATGCGGGTAAAGATAAACTTAAGGTAGTTATTGGCAGGGATGCGCGTTTATCAGGAGAAATGATACAGAATTTGGTAGTATCTACCTTAGTCGGTCTCGGAATAGATGTTATTGATCTAGGCTTGTCCACAACACCCACTGTTGAAATAGCAGTTCCTTTAGAGAAAGCAGATGGCGGAATTATACTGACCGCCAGTCACAACCCCAAGCAGTGGAACGCCCTTAAATTGTTAAATGAAAAAGGGGAATTTTTAGATGCCAAACAAGGTGCCGTTATTCTCGAATTAGCTGAGAAGGAGGATTTTGATTTTGCGGAAGTTGATGATTTAGGGAGCATTTCTAAAAACGACGCATATATCGACATCCATATAGACGAAGTATTGAATTTGCCCTTGGTAGATAAAGAGATCATAAGAAAAGCCGGATTTAAAGTGGTGGTTGACGGTGTAAATTCTACGGGAGGCATTGCAATTCCTGCTTTATTAAAAGAACTTGGGGTCGAAGTGGTGGAATTGTATTGTGATCCAACAGGTCACTTTCCCCATAATCCAGAGCCTTTAAAAGAACATTTAAAAGACATCTGTGAGTTGGTAGTGAAAGAAAAAGCAGATTTCGGTATTGTCGTAGATCCTGATGTAGACCGTTTGGCATTTATCAGTAACGACGGCAAAATGTTTGGAGAAGAATATACACTAGTAGCATGTGCTGACTATGTTTTAGGGAAAACCAAAGGGAATACGGTTTCTAACCTGTCTTCGTCAAGGGCACTGCGTGATATTACCCAAAAGCATCGTGGCACTTACGAAGCCGCTGCCGTAGGTGAAGTGAACGTTGTTACCAAAAAGAAAGCTAAAAATGCTATTAATGGCGGTCAAT
>CAYGUZ010000321.1:0-2856 GCA_964353215.1 uncultured Flavobacteriaceae bacterium | reverse complement strand
ATATTATAGTGACGAACTTTCAACGGAGTATGCGTTTGCATTAATGGACAATACATTAATGATGTCGCATCCAAGATTGAAAATGAATTTAACACCTGTTCGAAAGGATGTATTTATGGTCGACGGTTGGGGAGCGGCAGAAATAACCTTTACAAGGGATATTGAAAAAAATATAATAGGTTTTGATTTTTCAATGATCAACACGAAAAATATTCACTTCTTAAAAAGATGATAATTCGTAAAAAACAAAATATGATAAGGTGTTCAATACTTAGTACTTTTCTTTTTTTGGTTTTTTCCGCAAATGCCCAATCAAATGGGGCCAATAAGCAAAGATTAAACGAGTTGAATCCGCAAGTAGATAGTTTAATGCTCGTACATAGGTTAACAGGTTTGAGCGTTGCTGTTGTCGAAGACTCTAAATTACTATGGCATAAAGAATATGGCTATAAAGAGAATGGAGTTGAAGAAAGAATTGATGAAAATACGGCCTATTCAACCGCTTCATTATCTAAAGCAATAACCGCTACAACGGCTTTAATTCTTCAAGAATCTGGAAAAATAGATATCGATGCACCGGTAAAGAATTACCTTCAAAGATGGCAACTTCCCGAGTCAAAATATTTGAAAAAAACAGATGTAACCATACGCCATTTATTGTCGCATACCGCAGGAACAACACATGGCGGTTATGCCGATTTTTATGGAAATGATACCGTACCAACCATCGTACAGTGTTTAAATGGTGAATTACTACCAAGAACCAACGAGCCTATAGATTTTGTTTTTGAACCTGGTACCGATGTTTTATATAGTGGAGGGGGGGGTGTAATTGTTCAATTAGCCATAGAAGATGCGTTGAATAAACCTTTTCAAGATATTGTAGCTGAAACGCTTTTTAAGCCTTTACACATGAAAAATACAACCATGATTCAACCCAATCAAGAGGGGTTTTTGACCAATGTGGCTAAAGTGCATAATGCTAATCAAGAGATTATAAGAACAGGTCTTCCAATTTGTCCCCAGTTGGGGCCATCTGGTATGTGGAGTAGTCCTAAAGATTTGGCATTATTTGCTATTGAAACGCAAAAAGCCTTAAATGGTAGTACTACAAAAGTTATCAGCGCTAACGTTGCAAAAGAACTATCTAAAATTGTTACTTACAAATATCTAGGAGGTGGCGCCTTAGGTTGGCACAGCGCATATGCCTTTGGTAATATAGAGTGGTTAACTATCATGGGGCAAAATACAGGCGTTGGTGGTGAGATGAATATATCTATGCAAGGTGGAAAAGGGATTGTAATACTGGCTAATGGAGAAAGTCAAAACAGACAATCTATAATGAATTTTATACGGGAACAGGTTATTGAACAGTTGAATTGGAAAACAGAAATTGAAGCTAAAGCAATGCCTTTAGATAGAACATTCATCAATGCTGTCAAAGGGTCTTATCTAGATTTTTTGTTCGGTGATTTTGATAATACGGTTTCAATTAGTGAAGAAAACGGACACCTATACATGTCTTCAAATATTATAAAATTATTAACGGGAAGTGAAAAAAATAAAATGATGCATGTAGGAAATCATGTCTTTAAAATAGAAGAATATCCCAACTACGTCGCTTTTACTCAAAATAGGGGAAAGATAGAAGCCATAAAAGTATATCGCAACATTGGCGAGGCTGAAGAAAGCAAATGGGTTATACCTATAGAAGACCTAAAAACCCTAAAAGTACGTATAACGGATGCGTTTTCTGGCTCCGATTTTGAGGTGTCAAAACAATTGTATTTAGCGATTAAAAACCAAGAAGTAAATCACGATTTTTCTAACAGTTTAATAGATGTAGGTGTACTGTTTTACAGTACAAATCAATTAGAAAAAGCTTTACAAATATTCAATTTTAACATACAAGAAAATCCAAATAATCCTAACTCTTATCTGGTTCTAGCAGAAGTAAATGAACGGATTGGGAATACTAAAGAAACCATAAAGTATTATGAAAAAACATTAGCCCTAGTAACGGATATAGATGATAAAAAAGAAATTCAATCTAAAATTGAAATGCTGAGTCAAAACAATAAATAAGTGTTTAATACTCTAGTGTGCATTTTAAACTCAAAAAAGCAATGTCTCGTCACTTCGAGTGAATTTTTTGATTGAAAATGAGAAAAATTTGTATCGAGAAGTAGGATTTTATCAAAATACACAACGAGTTTTCATAGTACTTAAACGTATCACTAGTTATTAAACTTAAAGAGACAACAAATAAAATAAAATGAACTACAAAAAAATGTCATCTGCTTTTACACTTTCACTTCTTTTAATCTTCTCCTCTTGTGGAGAAAAAGTAACTGAAATAGACGAAGCGTTTTTCATCCCTGTAAAAGAATCAAATCTCTTTGTTAGGCTCGTTGGTAATCCCAAAAAACCAATCATTATTGATTTACACGGTGGCCCAGGCGGTAATTCTCGGTTTAATCACGAATTTTATAGACACTACCTAGAAGAGGATTACTTAGTGGCCTATCTCGACCAACGAGGTTGTGGAAAATCTGATGCAGTTAAAAACACAAGTCTTCTAACCATGGAACAGTATGTTGCCGATTTAGATGTGGTTGTAGATACGTTAAAAAACAGATATCAAAATCAAAAGATAAACCTATTTGGTACTTCTTGGGGCGGGACCTATGGGTTACTGTATTTAATGGGCCATCAAGAAAAAATAAATGCTTTTGCCTGCGCAAGTGGTTTATCGGATTTAGTATATGCGTACAATGCTCTGATAAAGCATGAAGAAAAGTTAGCGTCTGAATTGCTAGAAAAATCGAACGATGAAGATGAGAAGAAGCGTTATAG
>CAYGUZ010000320.1:0-2857 GCA_964353215.1 uncultured Flavobacteriaceae bacterium | reverse complement strand
TTTAAAAAGTTATGGTATTCGTAAGTATCCAAAATATAAATCTGACTTTGAAAAATTAATGGAAGACTTTGGTGGTGCAAAGGCAAAAGTAGGTGAAGCTTTCATTAAAGAAGAATTAGGTGATGAGGCTTTTCAAATTTTAAAAGAATTTAAGCAACTATCCAAACAAAAGGGAGTTCAAACTAGAATGCCTTTTACCTTAAACATAAAATAAAACCTTGCTATTGTCCCTTTGAGGAGACTTTAGGGGTGTTTTGCATATGACCCAAAAAGACAAAAGAGTTGCTTTTCAAATATACTTGTACTTAGGGGCGTTATTTATAACCTCTTTAGTAGTTTCTAATCTAATTTTTCAAAAGTTCTTTTATTGGAACCCTCTTGGCGATATTAAGATTTTTGGTGCTTCGATATTTGAGATTTCCGTTGGTATTTTGCCTTACCCGATAACCTTTTTGATTACAGATCTAATTTCGGAGATTTTTGGTAAGCGTAAGGCCAACCAAGTGGTGATTGCTGGCATTTTTGCCTCTTTTTTCTCTTTGGCTATTGTTTATACCGCTTCTGCCGTTCCGGCTACGGAATGGTCTCCGGTTTCAAACAGTATGTTTTCAGATGTTTTTGGTAATACCATTGTGGCTGTTTTTGCTTCAATGATGGCCTACCTCTTAGCGCAATTTGTAGATATACAGATTTATCATTTTTGGAAACGTGTGACCAAAGACAAATATTTATGGTTGCGAAATAACTTCTCAACTTTTTCTTCCCAATTCATCGATACTTTTACCGTCGTACTCCTTTTATGCGCTTTTGGTGAGATTCCATGGGAGCTTTTTTATGGATTGGTCATCAGTGGGTTCATTTTTAAGATTTTTATAGCATTTCTCGACACCCCTTTGCTTTATCTTTTCGTATATCTATTGCGAAAAAGATTTAACTTAAAAATAGGAGAAGAAATTGAGTTGGATTAATTCAACTTCTTATTTTATCGTAAAACATAGGCCATGGCAAAAACAAAGAAGAAATTCTTAAAGATTTCTGGAATCATTTTTTTAGGAGTACTTGCATTACTAGTTGCAATACCGTTCTTTTTAGAGGGTAAAATAGCGACCATTGTAAAGAATAAGGTTAACCAAAATGTAAATGCAACGCTAGATTTTGAAGATGCAAAACTTAGTCTTATCAAGAGCTTTCCGAATGCCTATGTAGATCTCACGAATACTTCTTTGGTAAATAAGGCCCCTTTCGAGGGCGATACACTTTTTGCAGCAGGTAGCGTGGCCTTAAGTATGTCGATAAAAGAACTTTTTAAAAGTGCTGAAGAGCCGATTAGCATAAAAAACCTAAAAGTAGAAAATGCCAAACTGCATATTAAGGTAGATGAAGCGGAAAATGCCAATTATGATATCGCCAAAGAGACAGAAATTGAAGTGATCACGACTCCGGAAGAAGCTTCGGATAGCTTTACACTGGCTTTAGAATCGTATGCGATAACCAATTCTGAGGTCATATATGATGATTTTGCAACGAAAACACATTTGGTAGTTTCTGAAATCAACCACATGGGAACGGGTGATTTGTCTTTAGAACAATCAGAATTACAGACAAAAACGGATGCCTTGGTTTCTTTTGAACTCGATAGTACCAAATACCTGAACAAAAACAAGGTTTCTTTAGATGCCCTTATCGGGATCGATTTAAAAGAAAACAAATACTCTTTTTTAGAGAATAAGGCTTTGGTAAATCAGTTACCATTAGTTTTTGATGGCTTTGTAAAAGTGAACGAAGAGAACCAAGAAGTCGATATCAGATTTAAGACCCCATCTTCAGATTTCAAGAACTTACTTGCCGTAATTCCTGAAGAATATTCTAAAAACATTGAAAGCGTGAAGACTACCGGAAATTTCGAGGTAGATGGCGTGCTAAAAGGTATCGTAGATGATACGCACATTCCAACCTTCAATATCAAATTAAAGTCCGATAATGCATCGTTTAAATATCCAGATTTGCCCAAAGCGATCAAAAATGTATTTATTGATACGCAAATAAATAACGAAACGGGTATCACCGAAGACACCTATGTAAACATCAATAGACTATCTTTTCAGATAGATGAAGACCGTTTTAATGTCAATGCAAAAATTCGAGAACTGTTGGGCAATACTAAAGTAAACGCCCATATGGACGGTAAAATGAATTTGGCCAATATCTCTAAGGCATACCCAATTCCATCAGATTTAGATTTATCGGGGCTTTTGACTGCTGATGTTACCACGACTTTTGATATGGCTTCTATAGAAAATAAAAAGTATGGGAATACAAAGACCAGTGGTAAAATGGACTTAACGAATTTCAAGTACAATTCTGAAGAGTTGAAAAACCCGGTAGCCATCAACACAGCTGCCGTTACTTTTAATCCCGATAGGGTTTCTCTGAATTCTTTCGAAGGTAAAACTGGCCAGACCGATTTTAACGCCACAGGCACAATCAACAATCTTTTAGGTTTTTTGTTCAACGAAGAGAAGGTGGAAGGCAATTTTAAATTGGCGTCGAACACATTTGCACTTAACGATTTTATGGTAGATGAAACGGTCGACCAAGAAGCAACTTCTGAAATATTGGTGAGTACCAGTGAACGTATAAAAATACCTTCGTTTTTAGACTGCACCATTGATGCTACGGCGACCAACGTTATTTATGACAACCTAAACCTAAAGAACGTTTCCGGGAGTTTAAAAATTAAAAATGAAACAGCTATACTTCAAAACCTGACTTCAGATTTGTTCGATGGTAAGTTGAATATGAACGGTTCGGTATCTACAAAAAGCGAAATCTCCACTTTTGATATGTCTTTGGCGAT
>CAYGUZ010000319.1:0-2859 GCA_964353215.1 uncultured Flavobacteriaceae bacterium | reverse complement strand
GATCTAAAAAACAGATACAAAGAACCAGAATTTGAATTCGATAGTATCATTGAAAGTGAAGGTGTTCTTGATATCATGCAAGATGGATATGGTTTTTTAAGATCATCGGATTACAACTATTTATCATCACCAGATGATATTTATGTATCGCAATCTCAGATTCGCCTATTCGGATTAAAAACTGGGGATACCGTTTTAGGAAATGTAAGACCACCGAAGGAAGGTGAAAAGTATTTTCCACTGATTAAGGTGAGCAAAATTAATGGTATTGATCCAAAAGTTGTTCGCGACCGCGTTTCTTTTGAGCATTTGACACCATTGTTCCCTCAAGAGAGATTTAAACTTGCGGAACGTCAGGCTTCTATTTCAACAAGAATCATCGATTTGTTCTCTCCTATCGGAAAAGGACAACGTGGTATGATCGTTTCTCAGCCCAAAACCGGTAAAACAATGTTGTTAAAAGACATTGCCAACGGCATTGCGGCCAATCACCCAGAAGTTTATCAGATTATATTATTGATCGATGAAAGGCCCGAAGAGGTTACCGACATGCACCGTAATGTGCGAGGCGAAGTAGTAGCATCTACTTTTGATAAAGAAGCGACAGAACACGTTCGTGTTGCTAATATTGTTCTTGAAAAAGCAAAGCGTTTGGTAGAATGTGGCCATGATGTAGTAATTCTTTTAGATTCCATTACGCGTTTGGCACGAGCATACAACACGGTACAACCAGCTTCTGGTAAGGTATTAAGTGGTGGTGTAGATGCAAATGCGCTGCACAAACCGAAACGTTTCTTTGGTGCTGCCCGTAATATAGAAAATGGTGGGTCTCTATCAATTATTGCTACTGCTTTAACTGAAACTGGCTCTAAAATGGATGAAGTTATCTTTGAAGAATTCAAAGGTACAGGTAACATGGAACTACAGTTAGATCGTAAAATTTCTAATATAAGAATTTTCCCTGCCATTGACCTTACTTCTTCCAGTACTCGTAGAGACGATCTACTTTTAGATGAAGCTACCATACAACGTATGTGGATCATGCGCAAATACCTTGCGGATATGAACCCTGTGGAAGCAATGGAGTTTATTGAGCAACGTTTTAAACAAACTAAAAACAATGAGGAGTTCTTACTCACTATGAACAACTAGAGCTCAATTTCAAAATAATTTAACTAACCCTATTGGCCTGATGTCGATAGGGTTTTTTCTTGATTTCTCTTTAAAGAAAAACCTATATCTTTAAGGTAAGTTTCCCCGGCTTAATATAAACATTTAACCAAGCAATTATGAAAACAACTCAAAAATGGCCTTTGGTATTTTGCGCTCTTTTATTTTTAGCACTTATATCTTGCCAGGAAAAAACGAAAGAGGGTGACGAAGATCCTAAACATGAAGAGCCCGAGTTAACAAAAGCGCCTGATGGTATTATTACTCTTGGGGAAGCCAAAGAGCTATGCGAAAACTATGAAACTCGAAGAGCAAAGCCAATTTTGGAGTTTGAAATGACCCAAAACCCTGAAAAAACGTTCATTCCTACCCAGTTTATCGAATTTGATTTACAGACTATGAAGAAGTATATCAAGTACGTTGAAAAAAAAGCACGAAAAGCTAAAGTAAGACCTGATAGTCTTCGTATTTATTTGGGCAACTATGGCAAAGATGGTAAAGACCCCAATAGAAATACCGTATTTGTTTTACCAACGGCAACGATAGATGGTGAACATGGAGGTTTTTATATAGGTGCTGATGGCAAAGCCAAACTTATTCGTAATTACTGGCCAGAAAACTCAGATGGTGGACAAGGCATAGAACAAAAGTCTAAGGCTGGTTTCTTACCCTCTATGAACTTGAGCCTTTATCAAGACCAAAGCTTAATATTAAACGATGGTAGTAATGGACCTCCTCCGCATACAGATTTTAATTAAGAATGGGCCAAGTTATACTAGATTTTATTAAAACAAACTATTTTGTTGTAGTTTACGGTATAACTTGGTTTATTTCAGTATTTACCTACCGAAAGTATTTTGATACTCTTTTAAAATACTTCCCAATCATTATAGCTTATACTTTTTTTTCGGAATTATTAGGTAGTTTGGTTGGGCAAAATGAAAATATCCAACTGGTTTTTGGCTATGAACAAAAAAATCTTCAATACATTGTTTATAATATTTATTACCCTTGTTTTTTTCTCTTTTTCTTTTATATCTACTGGAAAAGCTCAAGTGATAAAAAGCAAAAAAATATAATTAAATATGGTAGTTTTCTTTTCATAATAGTAAACTTTTTGAATCTTATTGCTGAAAATCCACTAACAGGTTCTTCAAAATATGCATATATTTTTGGAACAATCCACCTCATTTACTGCACCCTTTCATATTTTTCAAGAGTATTCAAAGAGAATAGATTTTCTATTATAAAATATAGCTTATTTTTTTGGGTAAGTTTAGGTTTACTTATATTTCACACCACATATTTACCATTGAAAATATTACGAGAATTTTATTATGAGTTATACATACCTTTAAGACAATTTCATTTAGTAATGATTGTTGTAATGTATGTCTTATTTAGTACTGGTTTTATTATAAGTAAGAGAAGGGCTTTTCGTTAAATCAAAGATTTGATAGAATTTCTAATAAGTAGTTTTTTTATTCCGGTATATTTTATTGCCTGGGTCATCTCAATGCTTACTTATAAAAAGTATTTCGATACGGTAATGCGTTTTTTTCCCATTTTTATTGCCTATACTTTTTTCACAGAGACCTTAGGTTACTTTATCGTGACCTTTGAAGAATTTAGCTTTTTTGAAGAAAAAGAATATGCCTGGCACAATGTTATCATTTATAATATCTATTC
>CAYGUZ010000318.1:0-2890 GCA_964353215.1 uncultured Flavobacteriaceae bacterium | reverse complement strand
CAGTATCTGAATTAAATGGGTCGGTCCCCTTTATTCTCTCTTCATTATTACCGAGGCCGTCTCCATCTAAATCGTTATTAGGGTCGTTTTCACCGCCAGGCTCCTGCTCGTCAGAAACACCATCCCCGTCCGAGTCACTATTTCCTGGAGCTAATTGATATGGCAGGTAGAGTATAACTTCTTTTACGGTTTCATTCTCTGGAATGGTAGAATCCTCATCATCAGTTTCTGCAATATCTTCCGTATCCTGTGAAAAATCTCCAAAAAAATTCGATGTGGATCCTGTATTTTGATTTACAGGAAGCCTAAGCTGAGTAGTAATGCTGGCCTCTGTTCTTCCAAAAACAGGATCATTGTATGTGCCTAACTGATAAATAGGCAAGCGATTTGTCTGAACGGCCTCAATTTTTTTGTTAAAAGCAAAAACATCAAATTCCGCTTTTCCGGTAGTAAAGGGTTCTCCCGCGACTACCCCCTCGCCAATTGTATTCAGTTCTTCTTCACAGGAAGCAAAAAGTACCACTAAAAATGCCCCAACAAAAGCTGGAAATATATTTTTACCAAAAAAGCTCATGCAATTTATTTTAGAACCTCTGTTTTATAGAAATTAGAATACGCCTCTTCAGATTCTTGGACTGAAACATAAGGCAAAACAGGTTTTTGCAGACTTTTAATATGTTGCTGTAAATCTTCAGAAACCCCTTCTGAGGCTAAAATAATCGCATCTGAATAATCTACGGCAACCTTTAACAAATTATTATAGTCAGGTGTACTAAGCGGCGCTATTTTGCTTTCATCGATACCATCAAAAGCAATTTTCTTACCCATATCTGCATTAAGGGTCCCTTCAAAGCCTTGCTCATAAACAGAGGTCACAATCTTACTATCTGCAAAAATCGGTTCATCTGCATAGTACTCTCGAAGATATAGCGGTAATAATGAAGCCATCCACCCTTGCACATGTATAATATCAGGAGTCCAATTTAATTTTTTGACTGTTTCAACTACCCCTTTTGCAAAGAAAATTGCCCGTTCATCATTGTCAGGAAATAAATTACCTTCCTTATCGGTAAAAGTTCCTTTTCTTTTGAAGTATTCTTCGTTATCGATAAAGTATACTTGAATACGTTCTTTTGGAATAGAGGCCACTTTTATAATAAGGGGCATATCCATGTCGTTAATCACCAAATTCATCCCTGAAAGACGAATAACCTCATGTAATTGATGTCTTCTTTCATTAATATTTCCATACCTAGGCATGAAAATACGTATCTGCCCTCCACTACTGTTCACCATTCTCGGGGCTTCGTATGACATTAAAGAAACAGGATTCTCTGGGAGGTAAGGCACTAATTCAGAAGATACAAACAATATCTTTTTACCATTCATAAACGCAATTTTTATGTATCTGAAAAAACGTAGCTGCAAAAGTACAAAAATAATGTAGATATGCAGTATTTATAGTATTTTTGCGAGCTTTTATGCTCATTCATGCAGGTATTACACTACAAAAAAGAGTTGCGGGACATTTTATTATCCAAAGACGGCAAAAACCATACCATTGGGTTTGTACCCACAATGGGCGCTCTGCATAAAGGACATCTTTCACTTGTAAACAGGGCCGTCAATGAAAATGATATCATTGTAGTGAGTATTTTTATTAATCCTACGCAATTCGACAATAAAGAGGATCTTGAAAAATATCCTGCAAATCTAGAAGAAGATATGGTTTTGCTAAAAACAATATCTAATGACATTTTGATTTTTGCGCCATCGGCCAAAGAAATATATGATGAAAAAATTGACTCCAAAGAATTCGATTTCAATGGCTTGGAAAAAGTAATGGAAGGTGAATTTAGGGCGGGACATTTCAATGGTGTAGCTACAATCGTTGAACTTTTACTTCTAACCGTAAACCCTACTCGGGCCTATTTTGGGGAAAAAGATTTTCAGCAGCTTCAAATCATTAAAAAACTTGTGGAACTCAAAGGTTTTCCGTTTAAAATTATAGGCTGCCCCATTGAAAGAGAAGCCAATGGTCTGGCAAGAAGTTCACGTAATGAACGTCTGTCATTGTCTACACGAGAAAAAGGTGGTTTTATTTACAAAACCTTGAAAACTGCCAAATTAAAATTTGGCACGGAAAGTGCTAATTCTATTGAAGAGTGGGTAGTATCAGAGTTTGCAAAAAACGCTGTTTTTACACTAGAGTATTTTCAAATTGCAGACATCAATACCTTAACACCTATTCTAAAAAAACAAAAAAATGTAAAATACCGAGCTTTTATTGCCGTCTATGCAGAAGGTATTCGATTGATAGACAATATAGCTCTGTAAATTCTTAAATTTGTACCATGCAAATAGAAGTTGTAAAATCAAAGATTCATCGCGTAAAAGTTACTGGTGCAGACCTGAACTATATTGGTAGTATTACAATTGATGAAGATTTGATGGATGCTGCAAATATTATTCGTGGCGAAAAAGTTCAAATAGTGAATAACAACAATGGTGAACGACTTGAAACCTATGCAATTCCCGGTCCAAGAGGTTCAGGTGAAATCACCTTAAATGGTGCTGCATCAAGAAGAGTGGCCGTTGGTGATGTTTTAATTTTAATTACCTACGGTAGTATGGACATTGAAGCGGCTAAAAGCTTTATGCCATCCCTGGTTTTTCCAAATGAGGACACTAACTTACTCAACTAGTTTTGAGTGATTCTGCCAAAAAATTTCTAAAGACATTCATCCCCATTGCATTGGGAATCTTTCTGATCTGGTATTCTTATGCGTCTACCTCACCTGAAGAAAGAAAACAGATTATGCATTATATCTCTAATGCGAGTCCGTTTTGGGTCGGACTTTCGATTGTTATTGGAATTCTAAGTCATATC
>CAYGUZ010000317.1:0-2891 GCA_964353215.1 uncultured Flavobacteriaceae bacterium | reverse complement strand
ATAATCCAAATCATCACTTTTAATACGTTGAAATTCGCTTTCCATCTCAAAAACCAAAGCAATACTTTCAGATTCCCTTTTAAGCTTTTCTTTCACCTCTTCCCACAGAAATACTTCATTTTCTAACCATTTAGATCTAAAATCGGACAAGTCTGTATTAGCGGCAAGTTCCATTTCAATTAAAAAATCTGAAATCGTTACATTTTTGAATTTGTGCTTCTCCAAATACCCTTTTATTCCTTTTTTAAAGGCTTGGTCACCAACTTTGTCTCGTAGCATTACCAAAGCCCATGCACCCTTTTCATAAAAAGTAAGACTATTGGCATTGGGGTTAGTGAGGGCCTCACCTCCCCCATTCTCAGATAAATTATGTAGGGTTTTCGCGGTTTCGTAAAATTTCCAGTAAAAATGATCGTCACCAAACAATTGCCTTTCGGCCAAATAGGCATAATACGTTGCAAAACCTTCGTGTAACCAATGGTGCTTGCTACTTTTTTCGGTTACTAAATTTCCAAACCATTGATGTGCAAGTTCATGGGCATTGACATTAACATAATTCTTATCATTAAAAGCGGTTGAATCAATCATATAGGAATTAGAAAATACAGTCGCGCTCGTATTTTCCATACCCGCATAAAGAAAATCTTGAACAGGCACTTGTTTGTAGTTCTGCCAAGGATAAGCAACGCCTATTTCATCTTCTAAAAAATCAAAAATTTCTTTGGTATAACGATAGGTAGGTTCAACCCTTAAACTGTCTTTAGGTTCGTAATATAACTCTATAGGAACGCCAGATGAGGATTTCAATTCTTTTTTGTCAAATTTCCCGATCACAAAAGCGGCCAAATAACTACTCATGGGATTCCACATATCAAATCCCCAAGTAATCTTATTTTTGAAATTACTAGATAGATTTTCTTTAATGAGATGACCGTTTGAAATTACCTGATAATCAGAATCAAAAAAAATTCCTATATCAAATACTATTTTTTCATTCATGTCATCAATACTTGGCAACCAATGGCTTGTGTATTTACCTTGTCCTTGTGTCCATATTTGTTCATTTCCTTCAACTTCATCATCCCAACCACTAAAATAGACGGTTTGTTTTGGTTTTGTTGAATAAGTAACCATAAAGCTATATGATTGACCTGCTTCAAATTTTTTAGTTAGTATTAATAAATTATTATCATAGTTGTATCTAAATTGTTCCTCTGGCATTTCAACAGAGGTGAATTTCATATTAACCGCATTTAAAAAAACTGAATCAACATCCTTAAGTATATCAAACTCATAAATTACATTTCCAGTTATTTCTTTTTCTAATGGATTAGGAATTAGAACTGCAGATACTCTTGTAAAATCAACTGCAGTTTGCCTTTGAGCAAAAAGAGTGGATGTGAAAACTAAAAGAAATGTTATTTGGAAAAACCTCATAAAAGCAAAGTAGCAAAAGTCAATCCAAATTACATATTTTAGTTCTATGAATTCCAATTTTCTACAAACACCGATAGTTTACCTAAAAGGTGTAGGGCCAAATAGGGCCGAACTCTTGCGTTCGGAATTGGAAATCGAATCTTTTCAAGACCTTTTACAGTTATATCCCAATAGATATTTAGACAAAACGCAGTACTATAAAATTGCACAGTTGAAAGATAGCGGTGCCGATGTTCAAATACTAGGTAAAATCGTTCATTTAAAGACTATAGATCAAAAGCGCGGTAAAAGATTGGTGGCCAGTTTTGTAGATGATACTGGGCAAATGGAACTCGTTTGGTTCAGAGGGCAAAAATGGATTCGAGAAAATATTAAACTTAATGAGCCCTATGTGATTTTCGGAAGGATAAATAAATATGCTGGTACCTTTTCAATGCCGCACCCAGAAATGGAACTATTAAAGGCACATCAAGCGGGACTTAAAATAAGTATGCAACCTATATATCCTTCTACCGAAAAACTGAGTAACTCTGGCATTACCAATCGGGCGGTGTCGAAACTGATTCAGCAGCTTTTTCTAGAAACTAAAGCAAACTTTGAAGAAACGCTCTCACAAGAATTGATAAGCGAACTTAAACTTATTTCAAGGGCGGATGCCCTACTAAATATTCATTTTCCTAAAAGTCAAGAGTTATTGGCGAAAGCACAATTTCGTTTAAAATTTGAGGAGCTCTTTTACGTTCAATTGCAGTTATTAAATAAAAAAGCTGTTCGCAAACAAAAAATAAAAGGACTGCCTTTTGACCAAGTAGGAAACACGTTCAATATTTTTTTTCAAAACCACTTACCCTTTCAACTCACCAATGCCCAAAAGCGAGTAATTAAAGAGATAAGAAACGATTTAGGCAGCAGTGCACAAATGAACCGCTTATTACAGGGCGATGTTGGCTCAGGTAAAACCATAGTGGCCCTAATGTGCATGCTTCTGGCAATAGACAATGGCTATCAGGCCTGTTTAATGGCTCCCACAGAAATTCTTGCCAATCAACATTTCAATGGTCTAAAAGAATTGTTAGGCGAAATGGATATTACTATTGAAATTCTAACAGGTTCCGTTAAGAAGTCCGTACGAAAAGGAATTCATGAGCGCCTAGAAAATGGAGGCTTAAATATTTTGGTCGGAACACATGCACTATTGGAAGATAAGGTGCAATTCCAGAATTTAGGTTTAGCCGTAATTGACGAGCAACATCGTTTTGGCGTAGCCCAACGTTCAAAACTGTGGAGAAAAAATGAAGTTCCTCCCCATATTCTTGTAATGACAGCCACACCAATACCAAGAACATTAGCCATGAGTTTATATGGTGATTTGGATATTTCGGTTATTGATGAGTTGCCCCCTGGCAGGAAGCCTATAAAAACGGTACATCGCTATGATGCGAATAGATTAAAAG
>CAYGUZ010000316.1:0-2901 GCA_964353215.1 uncultured Flavobacteriaceae bacterium | reverse complement strand
GAAAAACAATATCCATTGGTTGTAAAAGAATACCAAAACAAAAACCCCGACCAATAAAGGCTAGGGTTTTTAAATAATCTGAAACAAAAGTGTTTAGTGGTCGTCAGTAGCTTCTTCTACTTCTTTTGCTACTTTATTGGCGGCATCCTTTACTTCATCACCGGCTTTGGTCATGGCATCTTTAGCGTCAGCCCCCATTTTTTCGGCACCTTCTTTTAAGTTTTCACGAGCTTTTTTAATGGTATCCATGGCACTTTCAGCTCCTTCTTTCATTTCCTCTCCTACTTGTTTTGCTTTATCCATTGCATTTTCACCAGCTTCTTTAAGATTGTCTCCGGCTTCTTTTAAGTTATCACCAGCTTCCTCTAATGCATTTTCTGTTGCCTCAGCAGCGTCTTCAGCTTTCTTTTCTACCTCTTTACAAGAAGTTAAAACAGAAGCTGTCATTGATAATGCCAATACGGCAAGAAATACTTTTTTCATTTTTAATAGTTTTTGTGTTTGTTATGGTACATATACGGTTAAAAATAGGTTTTAGATGTAAACCGTTACACATTAGACACATTATATGCATTTAGGTCACTGAATACGATTGAAATCCATCTAAATTTTTATTTTTGCAAACTTGGAATTCTTGAAGAAAGCCTATATGAAGTTTGCAGAGTACAAAGGATTGAACTTGCCAAAAGTAGCCGATGAAATATTGGACTACTGGAAGGAGAATAACATCTTCGAAAAAAGTGTCGCTACACGCGAGGGCAAGGAAAGTTATGTCTTTTACGAAGGGCCACCTTCGGCAAACGGAATGCCAGGTATTCACCACGTAATGGCTCGTACCATAAAGGATATTTTCCCTAGGTATAAAACCATGAAGGGCTTTCAGGTAAAACGCAAAGCAGGTTGGGATACGCATGGTCTACCCATAGAACTTGGTGTAGAAAAAGAACTAGGTATCACCAAAGAAGATATTGGCACTAAAATTTCTGTTGAAGAATACAATGCAGCCTGTAAAAAAGCGGTGATGCGCTATACCGATGTGTGGAACGAGATGACCGAAAAAGTAGGTTATTGGGTAGATATGGATGATCCATACATCACCTACAAGTCTAAATACATGGAATCTGTTTGGTGGTTGCTAAAACAGATTTATGATAAAGGATTAATATATAAAGGCTATACCATACAGCCTTATTCTCCAAAAGCGGGAACTGGCTTAAGTTCACATGAGCTGAATCAGCCCGGCACCTACCAAGATGTAACGGATACAACAGTAACTGCCCAATTTAAAGCGGTTGAAAGTACTTTGCCAGAATTCTTAAAAAGATTTGACCATTTACATTTCTTGGCTTGGACGACAACGCCATGGACCTTACCAAGTAATACGGCATTGACCGTTGGGGCCAAAATTGATTATGTGGTAGTGGCCACATACAACCAATATACTTTTGAGCCAGTACATGTAATCTTGGCCAAAAATTTGGTAAAAAAGCAATTTTCGGGAAAATATGAGCAGACCGATGATGTAACCGTACTTTCTAGCTATGCTAAAGGGAATAAAAAAATACCCTATCTGATTGCTGCGGAGTGCAAAGGGGCAGACCTTTTGGAGATTAGATACGAGCAATTGATAGATTATGCTTCTCCATATCAAAACGCTGAAAATGCGTTTCGGGTCATTGCTGGCGATTTTGTTACTACTGAAGATGGTACAGGTATCGTACACACGGCACCAACTTTTGGTGCAGATGATGCCTTGGTTGCAAAATTGGCAAAGCCCGAAGTACCGCCTTTATTGGTGTTAGATGAAAATAAAAACCCCGTGCCACTTGTAGATTTGCAGGGTAAGTTTAGACCTGAACTTAAAGAGTTTGGCGGTAAGTATGTCAAGAACGAATACTACAACGATGGTGAAGCTCCGGAGCGTTCTATCGATGTAGAAATCGCCATTAAGTTAAAAGAAGAGAACAAAGCCTTTAAGGTAGAGAAGTATGTACACAGTTATCCTAACTGCTGGCGTACCGATAAGCCCATTTTATATTATCCTCTAGATTCATGGTTCATCAAAATAACGGATGTCAAAGACCGAATGTTCGAACTCAATGAAACTATTAATTGGAAGCCAAAATCAACTGGTGAAGGCCGTTTTGGCAATTGGTTGGCCAATGCGAATGACTGGAATCTTTCACGCTCGCGCTATTGGGGTATTCCATTGCCTATTTGGCGTACAGAAGATGGTTCGGAACAACTGATGATAGGCTCGGTTGCGGAACTTAAGGCCGAAATGTCAAAGGCTATGGAAGCGGGAGTTCTTGAAAAAGACATTTTCGAAGACTTTGTTGTGGGTGACATGAGTGAAGCGAACTATGATAAAATCGATCTACATAAGAACATTGTAGATCAAATAACATTGGTTTCTTCTTCTGGTAAGCCTATGAAACGCGAGTCTGACCTTATTGATGTTTGGTTCGATAGTGGTTCAATGCCCTATGCGCAATGGCATTATCCTTTTGAGAATAAGGATTTGATTGATAAAGGAGAGACCTTTCCGGCAGATTTTATAGCGGAAGGTGTAGACCAAACCAGAGGTTGGTTCTATACTTTGCATGCGATAGGCACCATGGTTTTTGATGCTGTTGCTTATAAAAACGTAGTTTCTAATGGGCTTGTACTGGATAAAGAAGGCAAGAAGATGTCCAAGCGTTTGGGCAATGCGGTCGACCCCTTTGTAACGTTGCCAGAACATGGCGCAGACGCTACACGTTGGTATATGATTTCAAATGCCAATCCGTGGGATAATTTAAAATTTGATATCGACGGTATCGTTGAAGTAAAACGCAAGTTTTTCGGCACACTTTATAATACCTATAACTTCTTCGCCCTGTATGCGAACATTGATGATTT
>CAYGUZ010000315.1:884-2903 GCA_964353215.1 uncultured Flavobacteriaceae bacterium | reverse complement strand
GATTAAGAAAATGGGGAATATGAAAGACCTTATGGGAATGATTCCCGGTGCTGGAAAAGCGCTAAAAGGCCTTGATATTGACGATGATGCTTTTAAGCATATCGAAGCCATAATCCACTCAATGACCCCTGATGAACGTTCAAATCCCTCAAAATTAAACTCAAGTAGAAAGAAACGTATAGCTGCCGGCAGTGGTAGAACCATAGAAGATGTAAATCAGTTGCTAAAACAATTTGAGCAGATGAGTAAAATGATGAAGATGATGCAAGGTGGTGGCGGTAAAAAAATGATGCAGATGATGCAGAATATGCGTTGATTTGTTAGTAGTAAGGAAAAACTATAAAAATTAGAATGGAGATTCTTGACGGTAAAAAAGTATCTAACGATATTAAAAATGAAATTGCGGCCGAGGTCGCTAAAATGAAGGCCAATGGTGAGAAGGTACCTCATTTAGCAGCAATCATTGTTGGTAATGATGGTGCCAGTTTGACCTATGTAGGCAGCAAAGTAAGGTCGTGCGAGCGTATCGGCTTTGAGTCTACCTTGATTAAGATGCCTAGCACTACTTCAGAGCAAGAATTACTGAAAAAAATCGATGAACTTAATAAGGATGAAAACATAGATGGTTTTATTGTGCAGTTACCCTTGCCAGAACAGATAGATACGCAAGAGGTAATTATGGCCATTGATCCTGATAAGGATGTAGATGGATTTCACCCTACCAATTTTGGCAAGATGGCTCTTGATATGAGTACTTTTATACCAGCTACTCCTTTCGGTATTTTAGAGCTTTTAGAGCGTTATAATGTTGATACCAAAGGAAAGCATACCGTTGTTATCGGCAGAAGCCATATTGTAGGTCGACCTATGAGTATTTTGATGGGGCGTAAGGGCTGGCCAGGTAATTCTACGGTTACCTTGACTCACAGTCATACGAAAAACATTACACAGATTATATCACAAGCTGACATTGTTATTTCTGCGTTAGGAGTACCTAATTTCTTAAAGGCAGAAATGGTTAAGGACGATGCTGTCGTTATAGATGTAGGTATTACCCGGGTGCCAGATGAGACCCGTGAACGAGGATACTACATTACGGGTGATGTTGATTTTGAAAATGTGAGCAAGAAAGCTTCTTATATTACCCCGGTTCCTGGCGGCGTTGGACCAATGACCATTGCCATGCTGCTTAAAAACACCTTGTTGGCTAGAGAGCGCCATAGAATGCGCAGGTAAATCAGTTGATTTGGTTTGGCGGTAGAAACTGTATTAAAATTAGTATCTTTTAGTACTAATTTCAACTGGCCATGAAAACCCGATTTTTACAAGTATTTCTGAGTATATCTCTATTAAGTTCTTGTGATACCACCGAGATAAATAACAATCTTATAAATGTTTCTTTTGCTGAAAGTGCAAGTGATAAGGCCTTAGGTGGTCGTCTTTTATTGCTGCTTTCCAAAAATAATGAGAAAGAACCTCGTTTTCAGATAAATTCAGGCTTAACAACACAGCTTATTTTTGGTGTTGATGTTGAAAATATGAAAGCAGGTGATGAAATCAGTTTTGATGATTCCGTATTCGGATTTCCGCATGCTAGCCTAAAAGACGTGCCACCGGGAGACTATTACGTTCAAGCCTTGTTACATACGTACGAAACTTTTAATCTTGAAACCGGCCACACGGTAAAATTACCGATGGATAACGGTGAAGGCCAAAAATGGAACCGCTCTCCAGGAAACTTGTACAATGAACCATTTAAAATCACGGTTACTGATGACGGATTTCAAGACCTAAAGGTGTACATGGATAAGGTAATTCCGCCTATTGAAGAGGCAGAAGATACCAAGTGGATTAAGCACATTAAGATAAAATCTGAAAAGCTTTCTAAATTTTGGGGAAGGGATATGTACTTAGGGGCGCATATTTTATTGCCAAAGGGTTTTGATGAACATCCTGAGGCGAAATACCCGCTAATGGTTTTTCAAGGTCATTTTCCTTCAGATTTTGGGGGTTTTAGAA
>CAYGUZ010000315.1:0-874 GCA_964353215.1 uncultured Flavobacteriaceae bacterium | reverse complement strand
CCGAAACCAAACCTGAATTTTCTTCTCGTTTCAATATTGAAGCTTATAATATCATTCAGCAACAAGAGGCTTATGACTTTTATAAAAGATGGAACGAACCTGATTTTCCACGTTTTCTAATTATTGAAATTCAGCATCCAACACCTTATTATGATGATTCTTATGCGGTGAATTCGGCAAGTCAGGGGCCTTATGGAGATGCAATCACTTACGAGCTTATTCCGCATATAGAAAAAGAATTTCGGGGCATGGGCGAAGGTTGGTCGCGATTTTTGTACGGTGGTTCTACAGGCGGATGGGAAGCTTTGGCGGTACAGGTAAAATATCCTGAGGAATATAATGGTTGTTTTGCGGCTTGCCCAGACCCAATTGATTTTAGAGCCTATTGTTTGACCAATATTTATGAGGATAAAAACGCATACTACTATGAGAGTGACCACAAAACATTGGAAGTGCCTGCCCATCGTGATTACCTAGGTCAAATAAGTTCCACAATAAAAGATGAAAACCATCTAGAATTGGTGTTAGGAACAAAATCTAGATCAGGACAACAATGGGATATTTGGGAAGCTACGTATTCCCCACAAAATAATGAGGGCTATCCAGAACGGATCTGGGACAAGAAAACCGGGGATATTAATCCTGATGTCGCAAATTATTGGAAAGAGAATTTTGACCTGAGGCATATTTTAGAACGAGACTGGGATAAACTTGGGAATAATTTAAAGGGCAAGATCCATATCTATTGCGGAGATATGGACAACTATTACCTGAACAATGCGGTGTATCTCATGGAAGACTTTTTAGAGCAGACCACAGACCCTTACTACGATGGTGAAGTTTTATATGGGGATAGGGCGGAACATTGTTGGAA
>CAYGUZ010000314.1:0-2931 GCA_964353215.1 uncultured Flavobacteriaceae bacterium | reverse complement strand
AAATAC
Organism: uncultured Flavobacteriaceae bacterium; assembly: GCA_964353215.1. GTDB lineage: Bacteria > Bacteroidota > Bacteroidia > Flavobacteriales > Flavobacteriaceae > Croceitalea. The sequence goes on along the minus strand of CAYGUZ010000314.1, from coordinate 2,925 downwards.
AATATCTTTTTTACGAGTAACGGATTGTTTGGCCAGTTTCATAAAAATACCCCCCACATTTGTAATTTTTATCGGCTTTCCCTCCGTCTTTTTAGCTAAAATGGGGATAACTTCTTCATTAATGAACTGTTTGTCTATTTGGTTTTGCAAAAAACTTTTTCCGTTTTCAAAAATGGCATCTTTGATAGCGGCGATTTCAGTTTTAGAGATGACAATATCTTCATGAGAAATCAATTCCTTTCGTAACATAGGAGGATTCAGGTGATTATTATCCTCGTCGTAATAATCAAAACTTACTGGCGTACCTGGTCTTTTTAGTTTTTTATTCATATTTCCTTATTAAAAACAATAATTAGCTATAGTAACTATAACCCGTTGTGCATTTTGAATTGCATAAACTTATAAAACCGTCTGTTCGAGTTTTACCGCAGGAAAAGGTATCGAGAACAAGGTTTCTAAACTATGAATTCTGATTCTCGTTACAATTTTTCAAGGTTTTCTCTTAAAAAACCACTCGAATTGACAAATTTTCATCAAAATAAACAACAGGTTAACTATAATTTTATTCCACCCTTAATTTACGGAAATCATCAAAAAAATACCTTTGTAACTTTACCATTTAAAATTTCTTTTGAATAAAGAAGCCATATCTAAAGTGAATGCTTTATTTCTAATAAATTTTGCATCATCTATCGCACCGCCTAAATGGTACTTATCACTAACTTTGAAAGAAACTGCTTAAAATGAGACATCTATTTGTTTTTTCCTTTTTAATCGCCCTCATATTTTCTTGTGATTCAGATTCTGGTACTATTGTAGTTATGGCAGAAGACGATTCAACTACTGAAGAACCAGTAGGTGAAAATCCTGATATCGGTAATGATACTGCAAGCGAATTTGATAATGGATTCGTAAGAAACCTTTCGCCAGTAGAGATGGCATCAGAAATGAAAGTAGGCTGGAATCTCGGAAACAGTTTAGATACAGAAGGTCCTGACGAGACTTTCTGGGGCAATCCAAAAACGACCCAAGCAATGATCAAAGAGGTTTCAGATAGAGGGTTCAATACCCTTAGGGTTCCTGTTACATGGGGCTTTCACCAAGGTTCGGCCCCTGACTATCTAGTGGAGCAAAATTGGTTAGATCGAGTAGAAGAAGTAGTAAACTACGGCAGGGCCAATAACATGTACGTTATTATCAATGTACACCATGATGACCCATGGATAATACCCACAGCAGCAATGACAGATCAAGTAAGCGATAGACTTGCCAAGTTATGGACCCAAATTGCGCATAGATTTAGAAATTACAGTGATTATGTCATCTTTGAAACCTTGAATGAACCAAGACATGAAGGTACGCCCGAAGAATGGAGCGGTGGCACAGCCGAAGGTAGAGAAGCCGTAAATCAATATCATCAAGTAAGTTTAGATGCAATTCGAGCGACGGGAGGCAACAATAATTTGAGAAAGATTATGATTTCAACCTACGCGGCAAGCACCTTACCATTAGCAATGAACGCTCTAAAAATTCCAAATGATGACCCAAATACAATGGTGTCGCTTCATTCGTATTTTCCCTTTCCATTTACGCTTGAAGGCACTGACCAAACTTGGGGTACCGACGACGACAAGGCGCAACTTATAGCAGAAATGAATCGAATTAAAGCAAAATTTGTAGATAATGGCAAAGCGGTAGTTTTAGGCGAATGGAGTTCGGAAAACCAAAACAACCTAAGTGATCGTCTTGCCCATGCTACCTTTTATGCCCAAGCCGCAGCTGAAAGAGGTTTCGCCAGCATATGGTGGGATAATGGAAATACTAACGTATCGAACGACGGACTGGGCATATTTGACAGACGCACGCTAACATGGCCATTTGGCGAAATAGCAGATAAGATTATAGAAGCCTACAATTAAGTTATAGCTTAATGCGTATTTTGGTTTATGATAAAAAAAGGGAAATCAACAATGTAGTTTAGGCTATAAAACCCAAAAAGACTATTACGCATGAAGGTATTACAAGAGACCTCTCAGGCTAAACTTACAATAGACGAAAAGGTATTTACGCTTACCAAAAACAATAACTCAACATCATAAAAAACCTCGTAGAAAACTAGAACATTATTTACCATCCCAAACTGTACGAAAACCGATATGCTCGGCAGATGAATCTAGTGTTGTGGCCATTCTTGCTGAAATACGATAACTAGAGCAATAAGAAGCATTGCATAAAAAAGAACCTCCCTTTATCACTTTCTCTTTTGCATATGGGTTATTTTGATTATGTGGGGAAAGTGCGCCTTTAGGATTGAATACTGCCGAAGCACCTTCCGCTAATTCTTTGTAATACCCGGTATTATACCAATCGCTGGTCCATTCCCAGACATTACCGGCCATGTCATGTAAGCCATTTGCATTTGCAGGGTACGAACCTACAGGGGCCGTACGGGTATAATTGTCTTCATTTGTATTGTTATAAGGAAAAGTTCCCGTCCATGTATTGGCTTTAGAGGCCAATTCTGCAGATGAATTACCCCAATAATAGGTTTTATCGACAGCTCCGGCCCTTGCCGCCAGTTCCCATTCAGTTTCGGTAGGCAGCCTTCTACTTGCCCACTTACAATAAGCCATGGCATCTTCATAGGCGATATGTACAACAGGGTGATTTTCCAATCCCTCAATAGAGCTTTCCGGTCCTTGTGGATGCTTCCAATCTGCCCCAACAGTCCAGTGCCACCACTGCGTGAAATCTTCTAGATTTTGCACAGGGCTTTCCGTTTTCAAAAATGTTAGAGAACCCGGTTGCAAGATAGAATCAGCTGGTTTGGGTGTGCCAGCGGGCACTTGATTTTTCATCTCATCCCAATCAATTTCTCTTTCGGCAATAGTCTTATAACCAGTAGCTTGAACAAACTCATTGAAC
>CAYGUZ010000313.1:0-2933 GCA_964353215.1 uncultured Flavobacteriaceae bacterium | reverse complement strand
ACTTCAGATTGGGGAAGTAATTTTTCACGAAGTGTTTCCATAAAAAAACCGTTTAAGGCACCCCCGCCGCAAGCCATTAAATTATTGGTTTTATTCTCCATATTTTCACGTACGGCTAAGGCTATTTTGGCAGTATTATGCTGAATAAAAGTGTACAGTAAATCTTCGATACCAGCTTTAGACTCCTCAATTAAAGGGATTATCGCTTTACTAAACCATTCATATCCAGTTGATTTTGGAAATGGGAGTTTGTAATATGGCAATGCATTTAATTTAGTATATAATTTCTCGTCAAGCTTGCCAGAAGATGCTAATTTACCCCCTTGGTCATATTCTAAATCTATTTTCTGGGTGATGTAGTTGAGCGGCATGTTTGCTAGGCCGATATCGTAGGCTACGCGTTTTCCATCTTTTTGAAATGAAATATTGCTAATACCGCCCAGATTGAGGCAGAAATCATAGTCGCCGAACAACAATTCATCACCTATTGGAACCAAGGGCGCTGCTTTACATCTAAAGATCTAAAATCGCAAACTACTTTTTGTTCCGAGCTATTGGCAAGCTCTTGTCCGCTTCCTAACTGAAAGGTATATCCTTCGTCTGGTCTATGATGTGAAGTATGTCCATGACTGGCTATAAAATCAACATCTAAATTGTTCTTCTTAATGAATTCCTTTGCTTGTTCGCCCAGCCATATACCATAAGCTCTATCTAAATCTTCGTGTGTTGCATCTGAAAGGTATATGGCGTTTTTAAGCTGTAATTTCCAAGCAGTAGAGTAGGATATAGTTTCGGCGCCTAGAATCTTGAAGTTCCATAAAGTCTCATTTTCTTGCCAAATATGACAATAGGCAATGTCTAAACCATCTAATGATGTTCCCGACATTAACCCAAGCACCTTGTAAATCGTATTCATTGATTTAAAGACTTTTCTTTAATTCTAGAATACGTTGGTAACTTTCGTCAATTCTTTCCTCAGAAATTTTATCAGCTTCAACCAATTTTAAAATATGATTAATTGCTCTTTTCGCAATCTCCGGGTCAAAAGGAATTTCAATACAATCCGATATATTTTCTGTACATGGGGCGGCGTTATTCGAAAACAATAACATATCTACACCGGCAAGAATCGCTTTTTCAATGGCTGTTTCAAAGTCGTAAAAATTGGAAATTGCCCGCATTTGCATATCATCTGAAATGATTACCCCTTTAAATCCGAAATCTTTTCGCAGAAGATTGTCAATAATTTTAGGAGATAGGGTAGCGGGTAGGGTATCTAGGTTTTCATTATATACATGTGAAGTCATTATAACATTGATGTCTTGATCTTTTATTAGGGTCTTAAACGGCTCCAATTCTTTTTTAGACCAGGTGTTGGTTACGTCTGCCAGACCTTTGTGCGAATCTTTGTCTGAACTTCCATGGCCTGGAAAGTGTTTTGGGACGCAGCTAATATTATTTTTTGTATGCTCTTTAATGAAAACTTTGGAATGGGCAATAACAGTTTCTAAACTATCTGAAAAGCTTCGTTTTCTAGCTCCAATAATAGGATTTAGTGAATTTATGTTTAAATCCACAACAGGGCCAAAATTCATATTTATACCTAAAGTATTTAATTCAGAAGCCATGTTATGCGCCCAAACTTTGGTGGAATCTAAGTTATTTGTTATCCCTATTTCTTCATGAGATTTATGATATTGAAATCCATCTTTAGTACTTAGTCTAGTTACTAAACCACCTTCTTCATCAATTGCGATCAGCAGTTTACTAGTATTGATTGCCTGCAAATCGGCATTGAGATTTTTTAATTGAGATGGAGCAATTACGTTTCGTTTTACCGATTCTTTAGAGGGTAAATCTCTGCTATAAAGAACAACTCCCCCGATATGATATTCGGCGACCATTTTATATATGGGGTCGCTCTTAGTGACTTCGGTTCCTCTAAACCCAACCATTATCATTTGTCCGACTTTCTCCTCTAGCGCACTATTTGAATTGGATGGAATACTTTCTTTTTTTTCAACACAAGAAATTAAAAACAAAAGAAAAATGGATGCGAATACTAGGGTACGGTTCATTTTAAAAGTTTGACTAAAAATATAACTTTTAGTTGAAGTGGTAACGCACAAAACCCTCCATTGCTTCGTATTCTGCCATGCCCAATGCATTATACTTATTGGCAGTTTCTTTATTACGTTGCTCGGCACGTTGCCAAAACTCACGCTCATCGTTTCCGGGGAACATAGCAGCATCTTTTTGAGACTGGTGCTTAAAAATGGCACTTATTTTTCTTGCCATGTCTTTAGGTCCAATAGGTACGGTCATTTCCATATCGGAAATATCCCATTCTTGCCATGCCCCGCGATAAAGCCAAACATAGCAATCCTTAATCCAGTCCACGCTATCTTCTACTAATCTATCCAAAGCTTTAAAGATAACTTGTAAACAAACCCTATGGGTGCCATGCGGATCTGATAAATCACCTGCAGCAAAGATTTGATGTGGTTGTATTTTATTGAGCAAATCATAGGTGATTTTAATATCTTCTTCAGAATGTGGTTTTTTCTTGACCGCTCCGGTTTCATAAAAAGGCAAGTTCAGAAAATGTGCGTTTTCTTCAGGAACACCGCAGTAACGGCATGCCGCCAAGGCTTCTCCCTTTCGTATCAGACCCTTAAATTCCTGTATTTCAGCGCTGTCAATTTGCCCTGGTGACTTATTGCTTAAAAACTGGCGTACATTTCTAAAACGTTCTTGCAACTGTTCGTCATCTTTTTCTATATTGGTCGCAAAATCTAAAAAGCGAATCACTTCATCATCAAAAACGGCTATGTTACCTGAGGTCTGGTACGCCACATGTACCTCATGTTGTTGATCCACTAACCGCAAGAGTGTACCGCCCATTGAAATAACGTCGTCATCAGGGTGTGGAC
>CAYGUZ010000312.1:0-2941 GCA_964353215.1 uncultured Flavobacteriaceae bacterium | reverse complement strand
AGAATTTCATTCTTTGAGAAAACTATGGATTTCTAATCCATAGTGGTTTATTATAGTCGTTCGGTTCTAAGCAATCAAAATCGAAATGCAGGTATAAATGTTTAATTTCTTTATCCTTGAGGGTTTGGATTAATTCAGAAATGTTCAGCGTTTTTGGAGCATAAATTTTTCCTTTATTAATTCTTAATTGCTCTGGTTCATCAATATCACGCAAGCCAACATAATGAATCTGTGACGCTAAAATTGTAGATGATAAGAGCGAATTCATGTGTTCTTCACCTTCACCTAATAGTGTGCGTAAAGGCATGCCGTGAAAGTTACAGCTAGCCGAGTCGCAAGGTTTGTTGATATCAGCATGGGCATCGAACCAAATGACCCCCAAGTTTGGATATTTTTTGTTAAGATAAGAGACCGGTACTATCTCTAAACCACAATCGCCGCCTATGGTTTTTAAGGTATTTGGCTGCTCAGTTTCTAAAATATCATTAAACCGGGCTAGTTGTTCAACAATCGCCTCATAGTTATTGATATCATAAAGCCTTTCCCCATTAGCGCCTGCTTTGATTTTAGATAATGGTACCTCTAAAAAACCATCATCGTTTAAAAAATTCAACACTGCTTTGGCTCCTGGTTCGATGTTCGTTCCAATTCCAGAACCTTGCCATTGCGGAAAATAAAACTTCATTAGAGTGCTGCGCTATCAATGTAAAAATTACGGTCTATGATGAATTCTTTACCGCTAATTTCTTCCGTTTTCCAGTCCGCTGTCGGAAACAACCATTTTTCTTTTTTGCCAATCTTAACGCGAACGGGCATATCAAAACCTTTGATGATATCGGTATAGCGATATTTTAAATTTTTACCGTCCATTTTATACTCCAACTTCGGTATCATGGTTGTTCTTAAATATTGTTCAAAAAATTCGGTTAAATCTATCCCAGTTTCTTTTGATATATAAGACTCAATTTGTTCCGTTGTGACCGTTTGGTGATAAAACTCTTTATTTAGTCCCCTAAGAATTTGACGCCACTTTTCGTCATCTTCTACGAGTTGTCTTAACGTGTGCAACATATTGGCACCTTTATAATACATATCTCCAGAACCTTGTTTGTTTAGGTTGTACCTGCCTATGATAGGCTTATCATTTCTAATATTGCCCCTCGTGCCAATGACATAATCTGCAGCAGCTTCTTTGCCAAAATGATAGTCTAAATAAAGATTCTCTGAATAGGCCGTAAAACCTTCATGAACCCACATATCTGCAATGTCTTTATAGGTAATATTATTGGCAAACCATTCATGGCCCGCTTCGTGTATGATTATAAAATCAAATTTTAGTCCCCATCCTGTACCAGAAAGGTCATTGCCCAAGTAGCCGTTCATATACTGATTGCCATAGGTTACGGAACTTTGGTGCTCCATACCTAAATATGGTACTTCGACCAATTTAAAACCGTCTTCATAAAAAGGGTAGGGGCCAAACCAGTGTTCAAAGGCCTCCATCATTTTTGCGGTTTGTGTAAACTGTTCTTTGGCCTTTTTTAGATTATCTCTAAGCACATAATAATCTAAATCCAGTTCCCCTTTTTCACCGTGATATTTTTCATCAAAATGAACATAATCTGCTAGATTAACGTTTACACCATAGTTATTTATAGGGTTATTTACGAACCAATGATAGGTTTTGGTATCACCGTTATCCTGCACCGAACGCAATCTTCCATTTGATACGTCCATTAGGTTTTTAGGTGCTGTTACACTAATGGCCATGCTATCAACTTCATCATACATGTGATCTTTGTTTGGCCACCAAACGCTTGCGCCTAAACCTTGACATGAAGTAGCGATGAAATCATTTCCATTGCCGTCTTTTTTCCATGAGAATCCACCATCCCAAGGCGCGCGAACCGCTTCTTTTGGATACCCGGAATAGTATACTTCGATTTCGTTGAAATCACCTACTTTTTGTTTTTTATCTAGTAATACCAAATGTACATTGCCACTACTTTTAAAGGCGACTTCTTCTCCTTCACTTAGAACTTTTTCGATTTTCATAGGTGGCTGCAAGTCGATTTGCATTATCTGTTGCGATTTCAACACCTTGTAGCGAATAGTATTTTTACCTGAAATATATTTTTTATCAGGCTCTACTTCAATGTCTAAATGATAGTAATTCAAATCCCACCATTCACGTTCTGGGGTAATGCTACCTCTTAAATAATCAGCTTTTGTATAACTTTTGTCCTCTTGGGCAAAAAGGTTTCCGACTACTAAAAATGCAACTACTATTTTCTTCATTCTTTATATTTTATCTAAAAATTTTATTTGGAAAAACTACCATGCTTTCATGACCGTCTGCCCCAACCGATGCAACACCAAAGAAGTAATTATCAATAACTATTCCATCAAGTGTAGCTTCTGTAAGGTTGCCTACATATCTTGAATTGTTCCAAGTTGGTGAGGTGGTTTCTCGCCAGTAAATTTTATATCCCACAGCACCATCAACCTTATTCCATTTTAGTTTGGCCGAAGGTTCTACGATACCTCCTATTTCAACAGTTTCGGGTGCTGGCGGAGCCCATGCAATGGAGGCGAGATTAATGGCATTTACGGCGGTAAGTTTTTTGGCGTATTCAAAATTCACATGTTCCAACACATCACCATAGGCGATACCGTTTTCAACGCGAATATCTTGATGCTGTTGGGTATAGTTTTCATGTGATTCCATGATTCTGATTCCTGCATACCCGGCATCGTTAAAGGGACGGTGATGTCCACCGCGACCAAACCTATCTAACCTGTAGATCATGGTCGGGTTCATTTCGGGCATATACGTTTTTGTAGTTTTATGTACGTAACGAGCGAGATGACTTCAAATGCCAACAACCTAACCGCCATAAAAACCTCTAGCTCGGCCTTGCCCTACGGATTATGTGGGGGT
>CAYGUZ010000311.1:0-2945 GCA_964353215.1 uncultured Flavobacteriaceae bacterium | reverse complement strand
CCTAAAAAGGATGAAAATTTAAAGATTTCAAAAGGATATAAAATCTACTTGACCAAGCCTGAAGAGAAACTTATCGAAGATTTTATCAAAGAAAACAAGCTTCAACATTTGAGCAAGAACAAAGTCCTGAAGAAAATATTGGACCTTAAAACCGCAAATAAAACCATCTCGGTCGTAAAAAGAACAGATCCGGTCTATCTTCAAAAATTAAATAAAATAGGGGTGAACCTAAATCAAATCGCCAAGAAACTTAATAGTGGCGATACGTTCACCAAATCGGTACAGGATAAACTTTCCAACGCCCTGAAGTCAATCGATAAGGAATTGAAACCATGATAGCAAACATCACTTCTTCATCGGCGATAAAAGGTTTTGTGAACTATAACGAGAACAAAGTAAAGAAAGGCGAAGCCCACCTTCTCACCGTGGCGAATACCTATGATGGGAAGAGCAAAACAGCACAATCATTATTAATGAACTTTGCCGGTCAGAGTAAGCGCAAAAACAAGTTCCTGCATATCAGTATCAATTTCCCTTCCGAAGATGGAAATAAATTGACGGAAGAAAAGCTCAAGAATATAGCACAGGAATATATAAACGGTATCAAGCTACCGGAGGACCAACCGCATATCGTCTATTACCATAAGGACAAGAACCATCCACATATCCATATCGTGACCAGTAGTATAAATGCGGAAGGTAAATACTTCGATGATAGTAACAGCTATAGGACAAGTATGGCCACGACAAGAAAACTGGAAAAAAAATATGGATTGACACAGGTAAGCTCGATTAAACGGCAAGAACATAAATACACCGAAACACCTAACTTAAAATATAATATCAGGAACGCGCTAGATATTGCGCTGAAACAGCAAAAAGTATCGAACCTAAAAGAGTTGAAAACGGTCCTTAACCGATTCCAGTTAAGCTATTATACCAACTCGGGAACCGTAAACACCGTTAACGGACCGCACAAATTCAATGGTATCGTATATACGGACATCAAGGACGAAGAACAATCGGGGAGGGGCATCAAAGGAAGTAGTATCCCCGATTCCCCAATTCTACCCAAACTACACAAGACTTTTGAGGAAAACAGGAAATGGCATTTAAAAAACCGAAAACGTATCGCCCGCGAGCTAAAGTCAATCCTGAACATATATCAGAACCTAAGCACACAGCGATTACGTGACAGACTTGAAAAGAGGGACATTCAAATTTCAATGCGTTATGATAATTCAAACCGACTGGTCGGGGTTTCCTTTACGGATATTACGAATAACATCACCTATTCCGGTGAAAAGATAGGGAAGCCCTATACCGCTCAGAACCTAAGTCGCTTGATATCCGAAAAGAATACGGTCAAGCCAGAAGTGTTGACCCAATTCGAACTCAACAAATATTGGCCAAAAATCAAACACTTGGAGCATAGGGAACTCTACCACTATTTACAACATTTGGGCTTTCAGGTCAAATATGAAGACAAAACCGTACAAATCAACGATTATAAAAATACGGACCAAAACGGTTTCATTACCTTAAAGCTTGATAAGCCTTTATATACCAATACGTTAAATTATCCGACATCGGCTTATGCCATTGAATACAATAGGGCAGTGGTAATGGGAGAAATCAATAAAGCGCAAGAAATACTAGGTAAAATGGAAGAATCAGAAAAACCGGTGCACAATCCAAATCAACTATCACTCTTCAGTTTCAACGAGGACAAGGGAATGGACCAATCCAAGCTAGCTGATATCGACAAGAAAAAGAAAAGAAAAAGAGGCAGGAAATATTAAAATAAGCAATATTACGTGTGTGCATATTGCTATTTGTAATATTTTACTAATTTAGTAATGCAATTAAAGCTTACAGCATGAAAGAAACGACAGTTGACAAAATGATAGAGGATGCATTGTTAAAGGACCTAGAGGTGTCCTATATGGACATGGACAAGCATGAGGAAAACATAAACTATGACCTTACAGACCTAAGTACACCTTATAGTTTATTGGAACTTCAGGAAAACATTATGTCGAATCCTGAAAAGTTTCAAAACATAAGTATAAGCAACAACAATAAGGAGGTAGCGAATATAGATAACAGCCAACTTGTAGAAACCAAAGCAAAAATCCAATCAATTACCAAAGAAACATCTCCGGAAAAAAATCACGAGCAATCACCACTTGAAAAAATCCGCGAACAAATAAAAAACAAGGAAGCCCAGCTTCAAAAAGTGCAACATCTTACGGAATCCTTGGAACAGACCATGAATTTGGTCAAAAGCTACAAGGAGCTTGAAAACACCTATGAGAGCAATCTTGAAAAACTCTCGGAAACTTTGGACAAGACCCTTGGACTTAACAGCATAAAGATAAGTGAGCAACAAGGACAGACCAGTCCCGTAAAAAACAATATTTTCTCAAAATTATTGGAAAAAGGAAAGACCACGTTCGGCAAACTTAAAGCCAACAGTTTTCCCAACTTGTTGCGTAATCCTAAAATAAGCAAGATTAAAGAACAACAGCTCAACAATTCACTTTACCAAAAGGCAAAACTGAAGGAGAAAATGATGAAGAGCCTTCAGGATTTCAAAGTGGCACAAAACCCTGAGCAAATTGCCAACGAACTTTTAGCTGTACTATTGGACCCCTTAAAGGCAAGTTTGAACAAAGCCCCTAAAAAACCGTTGGTAAAACCCGTCAGAGCCAAGCTTAGTGAAATAACCCTTACCATAGACGACAAGAAATATTACATCAACGGATATAGCAATGATAAAAAATACCTGGTCGCAACGGATGCGAAAGGAAATAAATTTCAAATCGCAGCCGATAGGAACTTCAAGTTGGACCTAACCAGTGATAGCATAAAATTTTCTAAACCACAGAAAGAGCTCCTCGACAAAAACAACCCCCTAAAGGGAAAATACAAGGACCTTGATG
>CAYGUZ010000310.1:343-2948 GCA_964353215.1 uncultured Flavobacteriaceae bacterium | reverse complement strand
TGTTGAGATGGAATTTCATCCAGAGGCCAATCAGGTGGAATATGTTATCTGCCCCGCTCGAATTGATAAAAAAGTAGCGCAAAGAGCTCAAGAAGTAGCACTCAAAGTGGCGGATAAAATTCAGCATGTGGGATTATTGGCCGTAGAACTGTTCCAAACCCAAGAAAATGCAATTTTAGTGAACGAGGTGGCACCTAGACCTCATAACAGCGGCCATTATAGCATAGAAGCCAGTTATACCAATCAATTTGAACAACATATTCGTGCTATTTTAGGGCTTCCGCTTGGCAATACCGATAGCAAAGTTGCGGGGGTGATGGTAAACTTAGTGGGTGCTGAAAACCACACTGGCGATGTGGTCTATGAAAACATGAAAGAGGTCATGCAACTGGCTGGCGTAACCCCTCATATTTATGGAAAGAAACAGACAAGACCTTTTCGAAAAATGGGGCATGTTACCATTGTGGACGAAGATATGACTAGGGCAAGGCAAGTTGCTCAAGAAGTAAAAGAAAAAATTAAGGTAGTATCAAAAGGTTAGTAAATCCCTGTTTTAAGGGGTATTATTGACCCAAGACAAAGCATATTTTTACGCATGAAATTTAGTTTTATGAATATTGGAAAACGTTATCGCCTAGAGGAAAAATTCAATAAGGCCGATCAAGACTTAAAAGCAGGAAAAATAGAGGTAGCCGTAGAGGCATTTGAAGCTATTTTAAAAGAAGACCCAACATTCGGAAAAGCCTATAATCATTTAGGTTGGGTCTTTGAAACTAAGGTGAGAGATTTTGAAAATGCCGAAAAAAATTACAAGTTAGCGCTAGAACATAGTCCGACATATACAGCTGTATATAAGAACTATGCTATACTTTTATCTACTTTGGGAAAGTTTGATGATTTAAAATCACTTTTGGAGAAGGCCAAAGATATTCCTGGAATGGATAAATATACGCTCTACAACGAGTACGCCATCATGTATGAACAATTGGAAGAGTACAATATAGCTGTTAATTATTACCGAGATGCCGCAAAAGCCACTATGAATGACAAAATTATGAGGGCCGCTATGGACTCCATAGAACGTTGTAATATAAAAATGAGTCTTTAATAACTTAAAAAATGAGCAAAGTAGCCGTAGTAATGGGCAGTACCAGTGACCTACCGGTCATGCAAGATGCTGTTGATATTTTAAAAGGGTTTGATATCGAAGTCGACGTCGACATCGTTTCCGCGCATAGAACCCCAGAGAAATTGTTCGATTTTAGTAAAAATGCCCATAAAAATGGGTATGCTGTTATTATTGCCGGCGCTGGTGGGGCCGCACATTTACCGGGAATGGTCGCTTCACTGTCTCCCTTGCCCGTTATTGGGGTACCGGTAAAAAGCTCTAACTCTATTGATGGGTGGGATTCTGTGCTTTCAATTCTGCAAATGCCAGGTGGTGTTCCTGTAGCTACCGTAGCACTCAATGGCGCAAAGAATGCAGGTATTCTGGCAGCGCAAATATTAGGGGCCTCTGACAAATGTGTACTGGATAAGGTTATTTTATATAAAGAAGGCCTGAAACAGAAAGTAATTGATGGGGCAAAGTCCTTAAATAAGTAAGTATGAAAAAAATTATTTTATTATTCGTAGTTGTATCGTTTTCATGTCAATGTCAATCTAAATCTCAGATTGAAGAAATAAAATTGACCAAACCCACAATGGTCTCTATTTCTCCAGATAGCATTGCTATGAATGAATTACAAGAAAAATGGGACGCAGAAGACTTTATGTCTGTTATAGACGACGTAATGTGGTATCATAGCGAACTAATGATGGTAGTGGATAGTTTTGATATTGAACAAGTTAATACCGAAAAGAGAAAGATAAAATTAATTGGAGGCAAAAATTATTGGCAGATTGATATGGACACCACCGAAGTGAAATGGCGATATATTTATTTTGATGGTTCAGATTTTTTGGAAAGAGATGCAATCACCATGAAAGACCTTCTAAGCGAGAATTAAAAATTTCAACTTAAAACCTAATGCACAACCCACTTCTTAAACCTTTTGAACAGGCCCCTTTTTCGCTAATAAAAAATGAACATTTTAAGCCTGCATTTCTAGCTGCAATCGAAGAAGCTCGTAAAGAGATAGATGCTATAATTACGAACAAAAATGCACCAACTTTTAAAAATACGATTGCTGCACTAGATTATTCGGGATATCGATTAGATAGGGTGTCAAGTGTGTTTTTTAATTTAAACTCTGCGGAAACCAATGAAGAAATTCAAAAGATAGCGCAAGAAGTTTCTCCCCTATTATCAGAATTCAGTAATGATATCACACTAAACGACGTGTTGTTCAAACGTGTAAAAACGGTTTATGATCAACGTGAAAAATTAAATTTAACCACTGAAGAAAGCACACTTTTAAGTAAGCGCTATAAAAGTTTTAGTCGCAACGGAGCCAACTTAGCTGAAGACAAAAAGAAACGCCTTCGTGAAATCGATGCAAAACTTGCCAAGCTCAAATTAAAATTTGGTGAAAATATTTTAGCGGAGACCAACAAATACCAAATGCACCTCACCAATGAATCAGATTTGGACGGACTGCCCGAA
>CAYGUZ010000310.1:0-333 GCA_964353215.1 uncultured Flavobacteriaceae bacterium | reverse complement strand
ACCTTAGATTACCCCAGCTATATTCCCTTTATGAAATATGCTGAAAATCGAGAGCTTCGAAAAGAGCTTTCTATGGCTTTTGGCAGTAAGGCATTTAAAAATGATGCGCTTGACAATCAAGAAAATGTATTGAAAATTGCCAATTTAAGGCACGAACGCGCCAATCTGTTAGGGTACAAAACTCACGCTCATTTTGTTTTGGAAGAACGTATGGCAGAGACACCTGAAAAAGTGACTTCTTTTTTAGATGAATTGCTTGCCAAGGCAAAGCCCGCCGCCCAAAACGAATTTAACGAACTCGAAAAGTTCGCTAAAGGCCTGGATGGGATAGAC
>CAYGUZ010000309.1:0-2966 GCA_964353215.1 uncultured Flavobacteriaceae bacterium | reverse complement strand
TCCACCTTTTTTGCCCCAAATCTTACCATGAACTTAACCTACTTATGCTATGGCAAGTACTAATTTACTTTTTGCCTGTTCCAAACCGACTAAAAAGACGGTGAATTGTTGTTTTCATCGATGAATTACACAAACTATAGGATAAAGTGCAAAAACTAATAGGCACGTTCGTTTTTCCCTTCAAAAAAGTTGATAAAAGCTCTATTTACTACACGATTTCCCCCTGGGGTAGGATAGTTTCCGGTAAAATACCAGTCACCTAGATTTTTAGGACAGGCGGTGTGCAGGTTTTCAATAGTCTGATAAATAATTTCAACTTCAGCGTTAATCGCCTCAGAACTCAAAAGCTCTCCTATTTTTTTCGAAATCTCTTCTGGCGAAAAAGGATTGTAGACCTCCTGCACATAATTTACCACATCTTTATCTTTAGAGTTCACTTGGGTCAAGCACTTTTTATAGATGTCTTCGATTAAATTCATAGTTCCCCTTTCTTCGTGCAGTGCCAAGGCGGCTTTGAATGCAATAAAGTCTTCCAACTTTGCCATGTCAATACCATAACAATCAGGGTAGCGAATTTGAGGTGCCGATGACACTACGATAATTTTCTTTGGAGATAACCGATCCAACATCCTTAAAATACTCTTTTTCAAGGTTGTTCCCCTCACGATACTATCATCTATAATGACTAGGTTATCATTTTTGTTTACAGACCCGTATGAAATGTCATAAACGTGCTCGACCAAATCATCTCTACTACTATCTTGGGTAATAAAGGTTCTTAGTTTGGCATCTTTAATGGCTACTTTTTCAATTCTTGGGCGGACTGCTAGAATTTCATGTAGTTGCTCTTTTGTTATACTAGCTCCAATACTTAAAATCTGCTCTTCTTTTTTTCTATTTAAATAATTCTGCGCTTCTTTTACCATACCGAAGAAGGAAGTTTCGGCGGTATTCGGGATATATGAAAAGACGGTATTTTGTATATCGTTCTTAACGGCCTTTAGAATTTGAGGAAAAACCAATTTTCCCAGCTCTTTTCTTTCTTGATAAATCTCTTTATCGCTTCCTCTAGAAAAATAGATGCGTTCAAAGGAACATGCTTTACGTTCTGTAGGGGTAAGAATCTTTTCAAAAGACACAGCGCCACTCTTTTTAATGATAATGGCGTGACCTGGGTCCAATTCCTTTACATCATCATACTTTACATTAAATACGGTCTGTATCGCTGGTCTTTCTGATGCGACAACAACAACTTCATCGTCTTTATAGTAGTAACTTGGCCGTATTCCTGCCGGGTCGCGAAGCATAAATGCATCACCATGACCGACCAAACCGCCCATGGCATAGCCCCCATCCCAGTTTTTCGCCGCTTTGCGCAATACCTTGGCCAATTTTAAACGTTCAGCAATTAATGGAGAAGCCTCCCTTTTGTTATAGCCTTCCTTTTTTATTTGCTTGTATATTTTGGCAACCGCATCATCTAAAAAGTGACCTATTTTTTCCATGACGGTTACGGTATCCGCCATTTCTTTTGGGTGCTGACCCAATTCCACCAAATTCCCAAAGAGTTCATCAACATTGGTCATATTAAAATTACCGGCTACAATCAAGTTACGGTGCATCCAGTTGTTCTGTCTTAAAAACGGGTGTACGCTTTCAATGCTATTTTTTCCAAAAGTGCCGTAGCGAACATGGCCCAACAAAAGCTCACCAATGTATGGGATTTCTTTTTTCTGACGGGCAACATCTGTCGCTAGTGAAGAATCTTCTGTAATTGCAGCATTTATTCTACCGTTAATCTGCTTGAAAATATCCTGTATGGGCTGTTGTTCAATAGACCTTACCCGGCTCATATAGCGCTCCCCTGGGTTCATGTCTAGTTTAATGCTTGCAAAACCAGCTCCGTCTTGGCCTCGGTTGTGCTGCTTTTCCATCATCAGGTACATCTTATTTACGCCGTAAAAAGCCGTACCGTATTTTTCTTTGTAGTATTCGAGGGGTTTTAACAATCGAATTAAAGAAATTCCACATTCGTGTTTAATGGCATCACTCATGTTTCCATATAATAAAAAAGCCCCGATCGTTCAGGGCGTGGGTTATTGTAATTCAATATTAAATTGTGTCAATGCTTTAAATTGATGCAATCTACTATCGACCTCTGTTTTATCTAAAGCCTGCATACGCTCGGTCCCAAACTTCTCGACACTAAAAGAAGCCAGATTTGAACCGTGTATTACGGCGTTTTTCATATTCTCAAACGAAATATTTTCCGTTGCTGCTAAATATCCGGCAAAACCACCAGCAAAAGTATCACCTGCCCCGGTAGGGTCAAAAACTTCTTCTAAAGGTAAAGCAGGTGCAAAAAAGATATGCTGGTCATGAAACAATAAAGCGCCGTGTTCCCCTTTTTTAATAACAACATATTTAGGTCCCATAGCATGTATTTTCTCTGCTGCCTTAACTAAGGAGTATTCTCCAGTTAATTGCCTAGCCTCCTCGTCATTAATAGTAATGACATCGATTTCTTTTACAACGGCCAACAGTTCATCCAAAGTATTGTCCATCCAAAAATTCATAGTATCTAAAATGATAAGCTTTGGTCGCTTTTTCATCTGATTTATTACACTAAGTTGAACACTTGGGTGTAAATTACCCAACATGACCACACCGGCATCTTTGTAACTTGAAGGCACTATTGGGTTAAAGTCCGCTAAGGTGTTTAGCTCCGTAATCAGGGTATCACGGGTGTTCATGTCATTATGATACTTACCGCTCCAGAAGAAGGTTTTACCCCCTTTTACGATTTCTACGCCTGAAAGGTCTATGTTTCTTGAAGTAAGTAAGTCCAAATATTCTTGAGGAAAATCGTCACCGACTATGGAAACAATAGCGGCATCGACATCAAATTTTGAAGCTGCAAGGCCAATAAAAGTTGCAGCTCCGCCAAGTATTTTGTCAGTTTTCCC
>CAYGUZ010000308.1:0-2979 GCA_964353215.1 uncultured Flavobacteriaceae bacterium | reverse complement strand
ATTATTATCTGACTACACGTATCAAAGATTCAAAATTATTTTCAGTAATAATTGTTTGCTCTTCTCCATTGTAGGTTGCTGTACCTAAATTAAAAAACTCAATCCCACAAATTTCTTCTCTTAAGCTTAAGTTGAGTACTAATGTATCAGTTTCCATTTCAGAAAGTATAATTTCATAAATATTATCGCCTTGCCTTCCAAATTGTATAGCAATAATGTCTTCAAAAAAACCGAATTCTGCTGCTTGGAATTCCACGTTGTCAAACCTTATCCTAATTTCTTCTAGATTAAAAGTACCATTTTCCAATAAATTATCTCCATTCTCGTCGACCAGTTCTATAAAAAGTTGTTGAATGGCTGGGTCAAAAAGAGAACAATCGATTCCGTTGTTATCGTCATTCGAACATGAATAAAATAATGTCAATATGATTAAATATAAAATAATTTTTCTCATATTTTTATTTAATAGATGCTAAAATTTCGAAATGGTTGGTCAAATTACTGGCAACTCGTTAATAAATACGTAAAATACAGACTTATACATTCAAATTGGGTATATATCTCTGTATTTTACAAACTTCTTTTTATTGCGACACCGTAAACTACAAACTAAAATTTATCAAACAGTATGGGTCTTTGTTTTAGAATATAGCGCTACTTATGCCCTGCTATCCAATTCTGCCTTTATCTTCTTATATTTTTTGTCCAGCAATATCACAATAATACTTAACGGGCCTACAAGTATTGGAAACCATGTTCTATCTAAATCTTCATTTTGTGTTATCATTTGATAAATAAAAATTAAAAACACCACAATAATAGCGAAAGTCGCTATCTGCATAATTCTCTTGGTCGTATTAAGGCTGACTGTAAGTGTTTCTGTATTTTGACCCTTCATCTCCATTGTATTATCAACTTTTAAAGTTTTTCAATCAAATAAATCCATGTATCTCTTATTGCAACACCGTAAACTCCAAACTAGAATCTGTAAATACCGTATGGGTTTGGGTCTTAAAGTCGTTCTCATCGGCCTTAAAGATATTGTCCACATAGGTTTGTGGGTTTAAATCTATTAAAGGAAACCAGGTGCTTTGTATCTGTATCTGCAGCTTATGGCCTTTTTTAATGGTATGAAAAACATCTTGCAGTTTAATATTTACAGTTGTCTTTTTATTGGGTGTAAACGGTTCTGGGTCAGAAAAACTGTTTCTAAATCGACCACGTAAAACTTCACTACGTACCATTAAATGATAGTTGCTCATTTTTAGGTGGTCTTGCATTTCCTCATTGGTCTCCGCATCTGCTGGGTGTACGTCTATCACCTTTACAATCCAATCGGCAGCATCACCTGTTGTGGCTACTTGCAAGTTGGCCATAATATCACCTGCTAGGGTAAGGTCTTCTTGCATCACTTCTGTTTCAAATACCAAAACATCGGAACGGCGGGCCGCAAAACGTTGATCATCGGTCATGTATTTTCTTGGGGTAAACACCGATTTTACATCTTCAGAATAGGGTACCGGCTTTTTAACGTCACTCACAAATTGGAGTCCGACTGTGCTCTTTTTCTGAGTAGTCAAGGCCTGGTTTTCAGATAAGAACATTCGCTTTTTTGTTACTCCTTTTGGTGGCCAAGCATCATATTCTTTCCATTCTTTACGGCCAGAGTCATACACATAAGCTTCCGGTAAACCCGTATTACCATCGGCATCTCCTTTTAAAAAGTGGTTAAAAAACTTCGTTTCAATATTATCTTGAAAAAAGTTGGAAATAGAATCGCCAAAATAATAATTACCTACCAAGTTACGTTCGCTCCTTCTTGCCCATCGCCCATGATCCCAAGGCCCAAAAACTAGGGTATTATATCCATCTGTATGCTTTTCTATGTTCTTATAAGTTTCTAAGGGACCATACAAATCTTCCGCATCGAACCAGCCGCCAACAATCATAGTAGCTACATGCGACTTTGATTTGTCTAAATGCTGAATTAAACCTCTACTCTGCCACAATTCATCATAATTTGGGTGTTCTTTTAATTCGTTCCAGAAATAATCATCGGTCATATTATCTGGAGCCAAGGAAGCTTGGTCTTTAATATCGTATTCAAAGAACGAATTCAAATTCTTTAAAGGTCCGGCATCTAAAAAAAACTGGTATTGATCCTCTGTTTTTAAATCTGGTAAGGTATACCAGGCCGTATCTATAGGCTGGTCTCCATTAGGCCTTGGCGTGCCGAACAAAGATGTTGCCCTAAAATAGCTTAATAAGTAGGCTCCATTATGGTGAAAATCGTCAAAAAAGAAATCTCCGATACACGCTTGCGGTGATGAAGCTTTTAAAGCTGGGTGGGCATCTATTGTAGCATACGTTGCATAATACCCTGGATACGAAATACCCCAAACACCGACATTGCCATTGTTGTTTTCTACATTATTTACCAGCCAATCAATCGTATCATAGGTATCGGTACTTTCATCAACTTGGTCGTTTGAAGTTTTGTTAGGGATATAAGCACGCATATTTTCGTAGTGGCCTTCACTCAACCAACGTCCGCGTACATCTTGGTAGACAATAATATTGCCCTCCTTCATTAGATTAATATTTGGCCCGATCTGTTTTCTAAATTCATTTTCACCATAGGGCCTAGAGCTATATGGCGTGCGCTGCATAAGAATTGGGTACTTTTTTGATGTGTCTTTTGGCGAATAGATTGTAGTATGCAGGGTGATACCATCTCGCATTTTGATAGCCACCTCTTTTTTGGTGTAATTGTCCTGTACGTAGGTGTCGACTACCTCAGCAGTTTCAGTTTTTTTAGTTGTTTTGCCACAAGTGATAAATAGTACTGCAAATTCAAAAAGAAAAGTAAATTTTGATACGAACTTCATAGTGATCGGATTGATTTTCTAAAACTACAAAGTAAAATGGGGCAACCAAAAAAAATACTATGGAAATGTCAGTTCGAGCGGAGTCGAGAAC
>CAYGUZ010000307.1:0-2984 GCA_964353215.1 uncultured Flavobacteriaceae bacterium | reverse complement strand
GATGTAGTTTTGTATTTAGAGGAAAATGCTAAAGATTTTATTCAATTCAAAACATCGCTCTTGGCCGAAGAAGCGGCAAATGACCCCATAAAAAGAGCGGATACTGTACGTGACATCGTAAATAGCATTTCTAAGATCCCAGATCAGATTCAAAAAGAAATCTACATTCAAGAGTGTGCCAAGATTATGCAAATCTCTGAAGAGGTCTTGTACAATACATTGGCCCAAATTGACAAAAAGGGTGTAGCCGATGCGAATAAAAAAATCAAGCAAGAGCAGAAAGCCTTTGAAGTGGTCAAAAATGACCAAGTGGTCGAAAAAGTAGATGTGCAATATGAATTGGAGCGAAAAATAATAGAACTCTTATTATTGTACGGAAACCAAAAGGAAGAATTCGAAGATTTGGTGTTAAAAGAAAATGAAGAAGGAGATTTGATCTTGGCCCCCGAAGTTATAGAGGCAAAGGTTTACGAAAAAGTGTATTTAGATCTTCAAGAAGATGAAATAGAACTTACCAACGATAGTTTTAGAACGGTCTATTACAAACTAATAGAGGGTTTAAATGAAAACGAGGATTTTTCAATCAATTTCTTTTTGTCAGAACTCGATCAAGATATAGTTCAAGAAGTATCCTCAATTCTTATGGATGAAGAGCGATATATATTACATGATTGGGAGCGCAAAGATATTTATCCAAAGGATAAGAAAAATAGTATTGCACAATTGGTGGGAGAAACCATTCTTACGTTAAGGTGCAATCTTATTAAAAATAGAATTGCTCACTTGCAAAAAGATACGGAAGAAAATAGAGGTGATGAACACAAAGAAATTGTAGAAGAAATTATGAATTATTTACAGCTAAATAAACTGTTGAATGCGAAGTTAAATAGAGTACTTTCTTAAACAAGAAAAACCCCAGATTGTTGGGGTTTTTCTATATATAAATCATTACTTTTTTAGTACAATTCCAAAGCTTTTGCCTGTTGAAGAAGGTCAACCAAATTATCCACGTTCAACTTACGCATTAACCTTGCCTTGTAAGTACTAACTGTTTTTTCGTTAAGGTTTAAACCTTCGGCAACTTCTTTATTACGTTTTCCACTGGCAAGTAATTTAAGCACCTCAATTTCTCTTGTAGACAGTTTTCTAAAGAATCTTCTTGGCTTTTGTGAACCTTCGTCAAAGGCTAAGCGCTGTGCTAATTCGTTTGTAATAAACATGTTTCCTTCAGCGACTTTTTTGATGGCCGACACAATATACTCTAAGTCGGCGGCTTTCGAAAGATAGCCGAATGCTCCAGCACGAATGCTGCTTAAAGCGTAGACATCTTCAGATTGTCCACTGAACATTAGTACTTTGGCTTCAGGAAATTCTTGTTTCATTTTTCTTAAAGTTGCAATGCCATTGATATCCGGAATATCCATTTCTAGCATTACAACATCGGGGGAAACTTTTTCTAAAGTTTCAAAAAGTTCAGAAGTCGAAGACACATCGGCAACTACATCAAAACCAGAAGCAGCTTCAAGAACTTGCTTAACTCCCAGTCTTACTACAGGGTGACTGTCTGCAATTAAAACTTTAATCATTATTGTAGATTT
This sequence comes from uncultured Flavobacteriaceae bacterium, assembly GCA_964353215.1. GTDB lineage: Bacteria > Bacteroidota > Bacteroidia > Flavobacteriales > Flavobacteriaceae > Croceitalea. The sequence goes on along the minus strand of CAYGUZ010000307.1, from coordinate 1,386 downwards.
TATATTTAAAGGTTAACCATTTTAATAATCAATTACCTACAAGAAAGGCAGGGCAATATAGTCAAAATAGTTGAACAAAGATTCATCATTTTTCTTAAAACCATAAAGTTTTATGGTTTTTATTCGTTTTATTACGCTGATTTATAGTTGAGTGGTTCCTTTTAGTGTTTCTGGAACTTCACAAACTGGTATAGGCACCATCTTATGTTGGTTGGCGGCATTTAATTTTTTATAGATTGTGAAGACTACTTTTTGCCTGTCGGAAAAATCATCGGCCGTTTTTCCCTGGTCATTCATAGCCATTGCCCATTCCAATTCTGGGTAACTTGCGCCTATTTGGTCTTCATCGGTTCTACTATCACCCCAAAGTCCATCTGTTGGTGCTGCTTCAATAATTTCTTGGTTAACGCCTAACACTTTTGCTACTTCATAAACTTCAGACTTCAGTAAATCTGCAATAGGACTTAGGTCTACACCGCCATCACCATATTTTGTATAAAACCCGACACCAAAATCTTCTACCTTATTGCCTGTCCCTGCCACTAAATAACCTTTTAGAGCAGCAAAATAATAAAGCGATGTCATGCGCAAGCGGGCACGTGTGTTGGCCAAAGACATAAAACGCTCTTCTTCATTTTTTACTTTCGGAAAAGCTTTGACCAAACTATCAAATACAGGAGTGAGTTCGACCTTTTGCCTGTCTACCGTATTAAAGTTTTTTAGTAACCATTCAATATGCCTATCGGCACGGGTCACTTGGTTTTTACCTTGGTGAATAGGCATCTCTAGGCATAATAGATTGAGTCCGGTTTTGGCGCATAAGGTAGATGTTACAGCAGAGTCGATACCACCGGAGACCCCAATAACAAATCCTTTACATTTTGCCTTTACTGCATATTCTTTTAGCCAATTAACAATATGTTCTATTACCTTTTCAGTTTGCATAGTTCTCTTTTAAAGTCAAAAATTTACCTTTGTGCCTTGTAAAATTAAACCCTGAAAGGTAAAAAATGAAGTTGTTTCAAAAATACTTTCTAATTCTTATCACTATTGGGCTATTTTTTTCGTGTAAAGAGGAAGATAAAAACGAAAAGGCGATTAATGCCATAGCTATGGATATTGACGTTATTCGCTTCGATAGGCTGTTCGCAGATGCCACGTCTGAAGATATTTCAGAACTTAAAGCTAGCTATCCTTATTTGTTTCCTAAACAATACTCAGACAGTGTTTGGATTGCCAAATTAACCGATACTTTACAAATAGAGTTAGAAGAAGAAGTTGACAAGGTGTTTAATGACTTTGATACCCAGATAGAAGAAATTACTTCTCTCTTTAAACACTTTAAATATTATTTTCCAAGATTTTATCCTCCTAAAGTGATTACGG
>CAYGUZ010000306.1:0-2985 GCA_964353215.1 uncultured Flavobacteriaceae bacterium | reverse complement strand
GCGTAGTTGCCCGCTCCATAACTGTTGCCAATAATAATTGTGAATTTTGGTACAACGGAGTTACTTACCGCATTGACCATTTTTGCACCATCTTTAATAATGCCTCCATGTTCACTTTTACTCCCAACCATAAAACCGGTAACGTCTTGTAAGAATACTAAGGGAATTTTTTTTTGGTTACAATTGGCTATAAATCGGGTGGCCTTATCTGCAGAATCAGAATAAATTACACCTCCAAATTGCATTTCACCCTTTCCGTTTTTTACTACTTTTCTTTGATTGGCAACAATACCTACCGCCCAGCCATCAATTCTTGCATAGCCGGTCAGTATGGTCTTTCCGTAATCAGCTTTGTACTGCTCAAATTTTGAATCATCAACAAGCCTTTCAATAATTTCAAGCATATCATACTGGTCAGAACGCAAAGCAGGCAAAATGCCATAAATGTCTTCTTGCTTTTTGGTAGGCAATTTAGATGTAGTACGATTGTATCCCGCTTTATCAAAGTCTCCGATTTTACCCATTATATTTTTTATGGTCGCTAAAGCTTCTGCATCGTCTTTCGTTTTATAATCAATTACACCACTTATTTCAGCATGCGTGGTAGCGCCGCCCAAAGTTTCATTATCTATACTTTCACCGATTGCCGCCTTTACCAAATAACTTCCCGCTAAGAAAATACTGCCCGTTTTGTCTACAATTAAGGCCTCATCACTCATAATTGGTAAGTAGGCTCCCCCCGCGACGCAACTTCCCATAACAGCAGAAATCTGGGTAATTCCCATACTACTCATAATGGCGTTGTTTCTAAAAATCCGACCAAAGTGTTCTTTATCAGGAAAAATTTCATCTTGCATGGGCAAGTAAACCCCGGCACTATCCACTAAATAAATTATTGGAAGTTTATTCTCGATGGCAATTTCTTGAGCGCGTAAATTTTTCTTCCCGGTTATGGGAAACCAAGCCCCAGCTTTTACCGTAGCATCATTGGCCACTATCACACATTGTTTGCCTTGAACATAACGGATTTTTATAACAACTCCACCTGATGGACAACCACCATGCTCGTCATACATTCCTTCACCGGCAAAGGCCCCTATTTCAATCGCATCTTTAGCATTATCCAAAAGATAATCGATTCGCTCTCTTGCGGTCATTTTTCCTTTTGCATGATGTTTTTCGATGCGGCTTTTACCTCCACCCAGTTTGACCTTGGCGAATCGCCTTCTCAATTCTGATACTTTTAGCTTATTTTGGTCTTCGTTTTTATTGAACTTGATGTCCATAAATGAAATTCTTGTTACGTTTATGGCTTAAAGATAAGCACTAATACTGATTTGTTTATAGCACTATGAAAAGTAAGATAAAATGGGGAGTTTTAGGCCCGGGCAAGATTGCACGAGAGTTTGCAAATGATTTGGTACAAGTTTTGGATACGGAATTAACTGCCGTTACGTCAAGAAATATGGACCGGGCAAAAAAATTTGCTGATACTTATAAAATACCAAATGTATTTGATGATTATGACCAATTGTTTGCTTGTGAGGCTGTTGATGTAATCTACATAGCTACGCCACATAGTTTTCATAAAGACTTAGCAATTAAAGCAATGAAAGCTGGTAAGCACGTATTGTGTGAAAAGCCTTTAGGTGTTAATGTCGAGGAGGTTAAAGAAATGATAGCAACCGCCTCAGAAAATAAGGTGTTTTTAATGGAGGCCTTATGGTCGCGGTTTAACCCTACTATACAAAAAGTAAAAGGCATTGCAGAAAGCGGAATTCTGGGAGAACTCAAATATATTAATGCTGATTTTGCCTTTTATGCTTTAGATAGGCCAAAGGAATCCAGACTCTTGAATTTGGATTTGGCAGGGGGGTCTATTCTGGATATTGGAATTTACCCTGTTTTTCTTTCGTATCTGCTATTGGGTAATCCTCAAAGAGTTGAAGCAATTTCGAATTTTAATAGTTCCGGCACTGAAATTCAAACCTCGATTATTTTTCAATATCAAAATGCGCAAGCCATATTATATAGCAGTCTAGCAAATGAATCTAGAATGAGTGCCGAAATTTCGGGCACAAAAGGCCGCATTACGTTAGACCCACGATTTCATGAAACCCAAGGGTATCATTTAAAAACCGCTAATGAAATCAAACACTATAAGTTTCCTACAATTGGCAAAGGCTATACTCATGAAATTATAGAGGTCAATAAGTGCATTAGAGAAAACAAGACCGAAAGTACCTTATGGTCTCATAAGAATAGTCTAGAACTTATTACTTTGTTGGATACAATACGTCAAAAAAGTGGCGTTCGATTTCCTTTTGAAAATTAAAATATAGCAATAGGTTGTTCAATTTTTACGATATTTGATTTTATACATAAAATTAGAGCAAATTGAAGGATAAGAATACAGTTTTAAGTTGGGCAGTTTTTATAATGATTTTTGTAGGGATGGGAATGATTGCCTTAGGTGCCTTTAAATACGACGAGGTAGCAGGGTACGGTTTTGCTGCTGTTGGTGTAGGCTTTTTTGCCATTGCATGGGTTTTTAATGCACTAAAGGGGCGTGTATAGTTTTTTAATTTTTCTTCCAATTTTAATTTCAAAATAGACAATGTCAGACGATAAAAAAGTCATTTTCTCAATGTCTGGGGTAACCAAGACATATAAAAATGCAAACACACCGGTTTTAAAAAATATTTATCTGAGCTTTTTTTATGGCGCTAAGATTGGTATTCTTGGCCTCAATGGTTCTGGTAAGTCCACCTTATTAAAAATTATAGCTGGGGTCGACAAAAACTTTCAGGGTGATGTGGTTTTTTCGCCTGGTTATAAAGTGGGCTATCTTGAACAGGAGCCACAATTGGACGAGAATAAAACGGTGCTTGAAATCGTAAAAGAAGGTGCTGCCGAAACGGTTGCGATTCTAGATGAATATAACAATATAAACGTCATTTTTGGCTTGCCCGAGGTATATGAGGA
>CAYGUZ010000305.1:0-3026 GCA_964353215.1 uncultured Flavobacteriaceae bacterium | reverse complement strand
ACATATACCTTGTTCCAAGGCGCTACGACGTGAAATCCTTCTCCTAAAGGTGGTTTATCGGTAACTACACCACCACCAAAAGTTTTGTATAGCACTCCTGCTTCACCTGAGCCTATGGTAACTGCCGATTTTGAAATTAGAATAATTAATAAAATAATAATGAAAACCGCAGGTAAGGCAATTTTTGGTAATCGATCCATTTGTTCTTGTTTTTATAATAATCCGTTATACTTTCTTATCATCCATTCCGCTGCCAAGACTAATATCATTAGTACCAACAAAAAGCGAAAATCGATTAAAGATACTACATTTCGATTGCTTTTTTGGATAGGTTTAAATCTATTGTCTTTAGCTAAATCTTCTATAAGTGAACTAATTTGATCAGGGTAATACAATCGACCACCAGTTCGTTCAGCAAAGCGATCAAGTTTTTGATAATCAGCGGCTAAAAATTGATCTTCTAGATTAAAATCAAGAATTGTAAACTGTCCGGATTTTGATAAATTTTCTTCGGCGACGGAAACAGAGAATTGATAATTACCCGATGTTAGACCATCTAAACTTACCTCATATTTATTGCCATTGAGCAACATTGGAAACTCCCTAGAAAAACCGGAATCTTTTTGGGTCAGTTTCAAATTGAGACTGGCGTTAGGGTCAAAAGTATAGGAGTTGTCGAAATAAGAGGCAGATATCTTTGCATTGGTACTACCATCATACAGATTTTCATAGCTGATAGACAATCTGCTTTTTTGTTTTACATCGGACAAGTAAAATATTAACTTCCCCATAAAATCATCAAAGGTTTTAAAACTCCTATCATTTCTATAGGTCTGTGCGCGCCATTTCCAAATATTCTCTCCGAAGAGAACCGCTTCCCTAGCTTGATCTTCGCTGGTCACTAATAATAATGGGGAATTCAAATCAACTCCCTTAGTACGTTGATTGGCTATGACTTCGTAAGGTTTTGTAATAATTAAGTCTCCCAATTCACTATCCAAAGGTGGGTACGCGTCAAATGCTAATTCAGAAATATCAAAAAAGGAGAATGCAGCATTTTTTACAGGAAGTATTTCTTCTTTTTGATTATAACTCTCTTTTGAAAAACTAGTTTGAATTTTGTTTAAAAAATTCCAATCGGTTTTACTACCTGTAATGGTAAATAAACCCGCGCCACGTTTTTCAATAAAATCATATACAGGCTTAAAACTTGAATTTGGTTGATATAGTACAAACACATCGCTATTCTCGAGTATATCGATACTGGCATTGGGTTTTACAAGCGTTACTACGCGTTGTTCATTGGCTTCAATAGCTTTTTTTAATGCTCCGATATCTGGATGTAAAATAGAACTTACCAAGGCAATGTTGGTTTTCTCATCGATAACTTCCAGTGCAATTTCTTTGCTGTTATTGATGGTGTTTTTTTCATTCTCCAATGCATCTACCCGTATGCTTAAATTTTTCACACCAACGCTGTTGGCCTCTATTACGGTCTCTATTCTAGCACTAGTCTTGTTTTTGTTGAAATTAAGTGGCTGTCTAAAAACTAATTGTCCATTTAGATAAATTTTAGCAATGGAACTTATTGAACGACTACCTGCATATGAAATACTTGTTTCAATTGGGAATTTATTTCTTAGGAAAGCGTATTTATTAGCATTCACACGATCAACCTTCAAATCTTCGTAATTGGTTGTATCTCCTGCCACAATAGGAAAAACGTGTATTCCCCCGTCCAATTGAAGAAACTCATAGTCTAAACCTAAGGTCTGATTACCATCTGTCAATAACACTAGAGCACTATTAGCGTCTCCATAAATCTCATTTAAAGTATTTAAAGTTTCCGAAATATTAGTTGTTTTATCTTCAAAAGTCAAAGAGTCGCCTTCAATTATCTGATTTCCTAGCAAGTAATAACTAATATTGAAATTGTTCAACGGAACGTCATTGGCTTTTAATCGGGCCATATTATTAGAAATAAGCTCAGTGCCTTGAAGAGTCTTTATTGAAGAAGAGTTATCTGCAACAACTATAAGGTTTGCCTTTTCAATACGATACTCCTCTTTTATGAATTTAGGGTTAATTAGCAATAGAAAACCAGAGAATAAAACCACGAAGCGCAGAAAACCAAGTGCAATTTGAAGTTTACCTCTTTTGCCTTGGTAGAAATATTGAAATAACACTAGGCATAACGAGACTATTGCGGCAAGTAAAATCCATAATACCGTAACAGTCTTCATTATTCCATCTTAAATTTAAAAGCACCTTAGGTAAGCATACCGCCATCTACATTTAAAACTTGGCCTGTCACATATGCCGATAAATCAGAAGCTAAAAATAGGCAGGCATTGGCCACGTCTTCTGGAGAACCGCCTCGTTTAAGCGGAATAGCATCGCGCCAACCTTGCACTGTTTTCTCATCTAGTTTATCGGTCATCTCCGTTTCGATAAACCCTGGAGCGATGGCATTGCACCGAATATTTCTTGAACCAAGTTCCAAGGCCACCGATTTCGTGAAACCGATCATACCGGCCTTAGAGGCCGCATAGTTTGTTTGGCCCGCGTTACCTTTTACCCCTACCACACTACTCATATTTATGATAGAACCTTTACGCTGTTTTAAAAGCGTACGTTGTACAGCCTTAGTCATGTTAAAGACAGATTTTAAGTTGATTTCGATTACGGTATCAAAATCATCTTCGCCCATGCGCATCAGTAGATTGTCTTTTGTAATTCCTGCATTATTAATTAACACATCTATTCCGCCAAAATCTTCCAAAACATCAGCAACTAGCTTTTCAGAATCTTCAAAACTTGCCGCATTACTTTTATATGCCTTAGCTTTGACCCCAGTATCAGAAAGCTCTTTTTCTAAGGCTAACGCTGGGGCTTCACTTGAACTATAGGTAAAGGCAACATTGGCTCCATGTTTTGCAAAGACTTTTGCAATCCCCATCCCAATTCCTCGGCTCGCACCAGTAATAATAACATTTTTATCTTGTAAAAGTTTCATATTTAATAGT
>CAYGUZ010000304.1:0-3040 GCA_964353215.1 uncultured Flavobacteriaceae bacterium | reverse complement strand
GACAAATAAAAGGACACAAGTTTGGTTTATAAAAGTCAAAATGATAGAAATTTTGGACAAGGCTATTGAAGGTGCATTGCCTGAGTAACATATAAAACCTCTTTTGATGGAAAGTCAGGTATCTTTAAAATTATAAAGGTGGATAACCAATGGAAGGTGACTAGCAAAGGCCCGCGAGAGAAAGGGTCTTTTAAATAATTACTTTTGGGTCATAACAACTTAAGCAATTATTAATCCTGCCGTTATCACCTAAAAGCCCCTTCCATCAATACCACCTCACTACTCTTTATTCCAATTTCTTCAGCTGTAGTTTTCCAATTTTTGACAACGGACAGAACTTCATCCAAAATAGTTTTCATTTCACTTTCGCTTAAACGAAAATATTGCCCTACGCTCTTGACCAAATCAAAATTTAAAGCATTGTCATCCATATCGATATTTAGTGATAAACCATCTTTTTCTATGGACGGGTTCAAATCATAGGCAGGCGATAATATCCAACCCTTATCCGTTAAAATAAATCCGTGATTTCGCAAATGGTCATCAGTATTAGAAATTGCTATGTTAAATATGATACGACGCCATAGCTGATGCAAATTGGCTTCTATATCAGCACCATAATTTTCTATAAATTCTACGATTTCGAGATAACTAGGTGCAGATTCCTTTATGATATCTTCCGTATTTCCGGTCATAGTCATAGCTGAAGCAAAGTGAATGCGCTTTCCATTGTCTCTATCAAATCTTCTAGTTAGAAAAGTATGGTACTGACCACTAATCTTTTCTATTTTAGAATCTGCCATTTCTATACCCGCTGCAGTAGCTAATTGATAGGCTAAAAATTCCCAAGCCGCTTTATCAACTGTATCTGTTTTTGACGGAAACTTGGCTATCCAAAGATTCTTTTTGGCATCAAAAATATTTGCCTTGGGTCTCGCACCGCCCAAGGAAGAACTTGGTTCTTTGAGACCTACCCAATCAGCAAAAACATATAGGTCAAATTTTCCTGTTGCTATCTTTCTTATAATAAATCAAGGTCTTGAAGTTTTCTGCCAAATTCGTCATCTACTGCCAGTTTTCTGAAATCATCCTCTAAACTCAATACTCGAAACACATTAAAATAAGAGCCTATGGCAACTGCTGGGTCGCCCTTTTCGATTCTGTAAAGTGTGGTGCGATTGATGCCTGCACGCTCGGAAACCTGTTCTGTCGTGAGCTTTCTGCGCTTTCGCGCAAGCTTAATATTTTCGCCCAATTGCTCAAATACTTTCTGATATTTTGGTAACAGAACTGCTTTCTTAGAATTCATTTTGTTGCATATTTACCACAAATTTATTATTTTTGTTGATAATATGAAACATTATTATGTAATTACAGGTTTGCCTTCAATATTTTTAATCAAGACCACAACTTAGCTATACCGATGGGAATACCACACGTATTTCGATTCCCCCCACCCTAAGAAAATACCTTAAGCGAGCTTAAAGAGAATTATATTTGGTTTTTAGATAGGGGCTCACTTAAGCATGAATTGGATTCCAATCCTGCACTCACAAAACTTTCAACAAATCCAGAAGAGTCCCAATTACTTTACAATACAATAGCTGAAAATATACTTGACCCCAAATGAAGGTCTATTACTATAAAAATATGACCGAAGAAAAGCTTTTATACGAGTCATTATGCTTGGCATACTAAGTTTCAGGGTAAAATAATATTTAATTTTTTTCGTTAAACTGTGGTAGGGTATTTTACCCTACTGTTGTTTCAAAGTTTAAACAATCCCAAATTTTAATAATTAATTATGAAAACCAAATTTAATTTATTCGGTATTTTTTTTGTAGCCGTTTTTTGTCTGGGGCTACATTCATGTGAACAGGACAACGAAGAAGAAAATATTCCTGAAGCGGCCACTTTGACCGCAAACTTGTCAGAATGTCTTTGGGCGCCTTTTAATTCAGAAGATGAAACTCTTTTTGGACTTAATATTGATTTTTCAAATGGAAATATTGAAGTAACTGGGCCTGATGGTAATGTGATGGATGAAGGTACTTGGCAAATTGAAAATTCAGAGGTTATATTTGAAAATTTAACCGGAGTATTGGCTGAATACAATGGTAACTGGATGGTTTTAGAAGACCGTGAAGTTTTTCTAGAGCTTGGAAACGGACAAACTGTTATTAATTTTGAGCAGAGCTGCAATTAAATACATTGCCGCATAATAGTATACGACTTTTAATTCGGATTGAATCAGACAAAGGGCTACTTTAAGGGTAGCCCTTTAACTTTTCAACGATAAAAGGGATAGATGAATTCGCCCCAGAACTCTGAATAAATTAAAATATAACGGAAGAGGTACTTAGTCATAAGCTTCCACAACGACATCGGCTATTTCTCTAAAGGGTCAAGTGCATCGCTGGTAGCAAAATTAATTCCATTGTCCCAAAATTGATAATATCACCATTACTAACCATAAACAGCCCACAAGTCTTATAACTTCTGTTAGTTGATATGCATTCTCAAATGTTGTAAAAGCTGAATTTTTTGAATTTAAAAGTGCGGATATGGCAATTTGTCCTTCAACAATTATATTCAGTACGTATATAATTCTTAGTACTATCATTTTGAAAGTTTATTCTTGCTCGGCAATGCTTTTAAGATGTAATTTTTACGAGTTTAAATTGCGGGGATAAGGTATGACACCAACCTTCTAATTATCAGACCCTTTCTACGTATAAAATGAAAAAAGCAAGAAAGAATATTGTTTGATATTAAATAGAAGTAAATCCTTATTAAGAAGAAAAAAACCTAATATGTCGTACCCAAACAAAAAGCCTTTATAAATATAGAGGTCTTTTTAATTGTGCGGGCACCTCGGCTTCGCTCGGTATAAACTCCAAGACGAATCTCCCCTTTTCAATGGCATCTTTATAAATTACTTCAAAAAAAAAGCCTCTTGTTGCCAAGAAGCTTTCACTTTGTACGGGCGGAGAGACTCGAACTCTCACACCTCGCGGCACTAGATCCTAAGTCTAGCGTG
>CAYGUZ010000303.1:0-3064 GCA_964353215.1 uncultured Flavobacteriaceae bacterium | reverse complement strand
CTCCTATACTATCGATTGTTTGCACCACAACTTTTTCAATTTCTTCTTCGGTCAATTGTTCAGGTAAAAACTTTTCGATCACGGCGACTTGGGCCAATTCAGGCTCCGCCAAATCCTCACGACCTTGCTCGGTAAAAATAGCAGCACTATCCTTACGTTGTTTTACCAATTTTTGCACCAATTTCACTTCATCTTCCTCAGAAAGTTCTGCTCCTGCGCCTTTATCTGTCTGAGCCAATAAAATTGCGGATTTAATGGCACGTAACGATTCTAAAGCAACTGTATCCTTAGCTTTCATAGCAGCTTTCATCTCAGTCATTACCTTTTCTTGCAAACTCATCTTAAACCTGTTTTAGGGCAACGAAGATAAAAAATAAACCCGAAAGTATGTTTCATCTTTCGGGTTTAACGTTCCATTAAAATGGAAGCAAACTAAACACTACTAATCAACATTATCATGTAAAAATGAGTTGTTCGAGCGTAATTGAATTTCATCATTACTATCTTCTCCTAAACTCATTCTAGACACTTTTTGTTCTTTTGGGGCATCATCTAAATCCACTCCTTGGCGTTTATAGGCAGGTTGCTTTTCAATTTCATCGATACTGTTTCGGTTGTTCTGAAATTTATAATTGAAATTCTTCAATTTTCTTCTTCGCTCATCTGCTCTATCCTTTAATAAATCATTGATAGAACTATTAAAAGGGTCCACTTGTCTTGAAGCGTCTCCTTGGGCAGAAGCTTCTGTCTTGATAGTTTTCTTTTCAAAAACCAATTCGTCTTCAACTAACTTAGGCTCATGAGTTTCAGCTACTGATCTAGCCCCTGTTAGCTTCGTCTCTAGCTCCATATATTCCTCAAGATTATAGCGTGTCTCTCCTTCCTTATTATAGTCTATTACCGGACTAACCTCTACATACTCATTCACATCGATATCTTTGGCCTCATCACCCAAATCAAATGTGATGGTATTTTCTTTTTCATCTTCATGCTCCTCATTATTAATGGGCATATCAAATGTTAGAGCGAATTGATCTTCTTCCTCTTTGGCAGAAACCACCTCAGGATCTACAACTTCAATATCATTTAGAATATTCTTTGCTTCTATAATTATAAAATCTTCATCATGGTTTTTAGCGATAACCTCTTTAACCGGCTCGGCTACAACTTCTTCATAAAACACATTGAAGTTTCTGATATAGTTTGTTGTCTCAATCAAATCGGATTCTGGCACTTCAATTTCCGGTTCTTCAACCTCTTCTACAAGTTGATGTTTGATAACCGGCTCTTCAAGAGAAATATTAATGTCGAAATTTGGCTTGGCTTTATCAGCGGTTAGGTCATGAACAGCTTTCTGCTCATCTTCAAGTGTATGGATAATTCGTTTTGACTCGGTATTGACAATGTCATCTTGTTGATCGCTTGCAAATCCAGTGGCTATTATAGTAACGGCTATCGCATCGCCCAATGCTTCATCTTCACCAATACCCATAATGATATTGGCTCCATGACCTGCCTCTAACTGAATAAAATCATTTATCTCTCCAATTTCATCAATAGTGATTTCTTGGCTACCTGAAACGATGAGCAACAACACGTTTTTAGCACCCGTAATCTTATTATCATTAAGCAACGGCGAATCCAAGGCCTTTGAAATAGCTTCATTCGCACGTGCTGACCCAGAAGCGTTGGCAGAACCCATAATGGCCGTACCGCTATTTGACAATACGGTTTTAGCGTCTCTAAGATCAATGTTTTGTGTGTAGTGATGTGTAATTACCTCTGCAATACCTTTCGCAGCTGTAGAAAGTACTTCATCTGCTTTTGAGAAACCAGCCTTATACCCTAAGTTTCCATAAATATCGCGTAACTTATTGTTATTGATAACAATTAAAGAATCAACATTATCACGCAACTTTTCTATACCCATTTGGGCTTGCTTGCAACGAGGCATTCCTTCGAACTGAAAAGGAGTTGTTACAATACCAACGGTAAGAATATCCATTTCTTTTGCTGCTTTGGCAATAATCGGAGCGGCACCCGTACCAGTTCCTCCGCCCATACCTGCAGTAATAAATACCATTTTGGTCGTATGTTCTAGCATGCTTTTAATATCTTCCATGCTTTCCATTGCTGCCTGTTCGCCAACTTCTGGGTTTGCCCCTGCTCCTAAACCTTCGGTCAAGGACACCCCTAATTGAATTTTATTAGGTACAGGGCTGTTCTCTAAAGCCTGTGCGTCTGTATTACAGATGATAAAATCGACTCCGTTGATACCGGCTTGAAACATATGGTTGATAGCATTGCTACCGCCACCGCCAACACCGATTACCTTTATCACATTACTCTTGTTCTTGGGTAAATCAAAAGCGATATTGTCAAATTCGTTGCTTTTACTCATGGGTGCTCTATTTATTGATGATATTTTATTCTGCGTTATCTAAAAAGTCTTTTAGTTTTTCTGACCACTTGTCAAAAATCGATTTCCGTTCTTTCTGTAATGTATTCGTACTTCCTGAAACTGCTGTTTGCGCATTCTCTTCTACCAAAACACCTTCAAATTCTTGCTCTTGAGGCTCTAATTCCGGTGCAGTATTCTTTGAGCTGGTTTCCAATGCATTCATTAACAAACCAACGGCCGTAGCATATAATGGACTGGCAATTTCTTCATCGGAATCTCCTGCTAAATGTTCATTTGGGTAACCAATTCTAGTATCCATACCCGTAATGTACTCCACCAATTGCTTTAAGTGTTTCAACTGACTTCCACCTCCGGTAAGAACGATACCAGCTATTAATTTTTTCTTTTGTTCTTCGTGCCCGTAATTTTTAATTTCGACATAAACCTGCTCTACAATCTCAACAACCCTGGCGTGAATAATCTTAGAAAGGTTTTTTAATGTAATTTCTTTTGGCTCACGACCTCTTAAACCCGGAATTGAGACAATCTCATTATCCTTCTACTCGCCTGGCCAGGCAGACCCAAACTTCATCTTTAAAAGTTCCGCTTGTTTTTCTATGATAGAACAACCTTCTTTGATATCTTCTGTAATAACATTACCCC